>CAMFCQ010000015.1 GCA_945948915.1 uncultured Clostridia bacterium
TGCGATTTCACAAGACCGTGCCTGCGATTTCACAAGACCGTGCCTGCGATTTCACAAGACCGTGCCTGCGATTTCACGGTCGCACTGGATAAAGCAGAAGAACTATGCTATACTACACGTATCAATGACGTGAAAGGAGGACTTGCATGTCACACTATGTCTTGTATAACGATGATCAGGCCGTCGCACGTTTTGACTACGCGCAGGGTATGATTAAGGCATACGAGCCTGTGCATGGCGATCTGCTGCCCATGCAGATTCGCGCTGCTTCTGCGGATGGCTTTACCAGCTGGATTCGTGAGCGCGCCATTGATCTGAACACCGTGCAGCACCGCAATCTGGTGTCGGACATGCTTGGCTCCCGCGACAAGGTTCACCTTGCGCTCATGACGCATATGTTCAGCATTTCAGATACATTTACATGCTTTGAAGAGGGTGAGTTCATCCCCCGCAGTCTGCTGTGCAATCCAAAGGAGCATGAAGCTGTCAGCGATTATGTTCTGCTGACAAGCGATACCTCTCTGCGAAATGCTGCGCTGATTACGCCCAATGTATCCACGGACGGCAGCTTCACCAAAACATGGAAGTATGAGGATGGCGAATGGTGGCTGTATAAGCTGCAATCCGCCGAGGCAACCCGCAGCGAGGTGGAAATCAGCAAGGTACTCAGGGATTGCGGCTGGGATGCGGCGGAATACCGCTACATTGGCTCCTACCGAAAGCGGATCAAGAGCCGGAATTTCCTTGGGGAGCACGAGTTCTTCGAGCCTTACGATTCCTTTCGCTACGCATTTTCGGACATCAGCGAGGATGAGGATATCGTGATGAGCAATATCTCCGTGTTGGGTGAAGCGTGCCGAACCGCATGGAAGCGTATCCTGCTGGCCGATGCACTGTTTCTCAACGGCGACCGCCATATGCGCAACTTCGGCGTGATCCGCTCTACAAAGACAGGCGAGGTGCTGCGTTTGGCTCCGAATTTCGACAACAATCAGGCGTACCGTGGCAATCCCGGCGGACGTTATTCCGCGGCCATGCTGCGGCTGTATTGGAAGGCAGCCGATGACGAGGATCGGGCCAATCTGCGTCAGCTGCTTGATGCCTGCGAAAAAAACAAGTATCTGGCAGAAGCCTGGCATGCAGGCATAGAAATCATCCATGCTGTCCCCGACCGCAAAAGCCTGTAAAACTGCATATTGCCCAAACCATGAGCCAGGGATGATTCCAGCGAACAAAGCGCAGAATCATCCCTGGTTTTCAGTTTTCTCTCAGAAAGAAGTGTCCTGGCACATCCTCTCAAGCGCCCTGTCCTGTTCATCCAGCGCGGCGCGCTGCGTGCTGGCTGCAAGCAGAATCTCCGTCATGCCGCCCAGCAGTTTGTTCATCTCCTCGTCGCGCAGGGGAATGGCCGCGACAATCCCCGGGATGCCGACCTGCCCGGCATCCCGTTTCGCAAGCCGGTTTACCAGCTCGGAGAACTCCATACGCTCACCGAACGAGGGAAGAAAAACGTCGCTTCTGCTGATTGCATCAAACAGCCGGCTGCGTTCGGCGACATCCTTGAAGCCCACCACATAGAACGCCTCATTTCTGGAATTGGTAAAGGAACGAATCAGCATAACTCAAAACCTCCTCATTACTTCTTCTCGTGCTTTTCTGCGCGGCGCTTGCGGATCAGCCCCGCAGTGCCGCTGATGACCATCAGGCCAATGCCCACCCACATCACGCCGGTTACGGCCAGATTCACGCCGGTCTGAATGGTCGTGTAGTTGACGAATTTCCTCATTTCATCAGGCACGACATAGGCTTCGTTGATCTTTACCCGGATGACCTCTCCGGAAACGCTGTAGCCCTCAAGCGTTTCGATTTCCTTGATGAAGTATTCGCCCGGCTCAAGATTACGGATGCTGACGATGCCGTCCTCGCCGGATTCGTAGGTGCCGATGATTCTGCCGCTGGCATCCTCCACGGTGAACTTCGCGCCCGCCAGCGGCCCGCCGGAGCTATCCGTCTTCACGAACGCATAGTGATTCGGGATGTTCACGCACATGATGGGCTTGGGCTCCGTCCAGTCATCCCCGACATGAATGCGAATGTCCTCCATGCGGCAATAGCCATTGGGCGCGGCATTTTCACGGATAATCCAGTCGCCATAGTCGAATTGGCTGAAGGTGAATACGCCATCCTGATTGCTGACAGCGGTTTCCACCTTTTCCATGTTGCTGGCATTGTACAGGCTGAACGCGATACCGGGCATCGGCGTGCCCGCGGTATCGACCTTGATGCAGGTGATCTTCTTCTCCCGGTTGATCACGGTTGCAAGGGGCTTGTCGCTGTTGGTATAGCCTTCGTCGATGGTGACGTGAATCACATCCTTGCTCATCAGATACCCGTCGGGCGCTGTGAGCTCGCGGATCGTGTACTTGCCAACCGCAGCACCCGCGAAACACACCATGCCCTCCGCATCCGACACGGCGGTCATGACCAGCTCGTCTTTCTCATCAAACAGGCCGAACTGAGCACCAGCCAGGGCGACACTGTTCTGATCGACCTTCTGAACCAGCAGCTCTGTCGGGCAGTTGGTCAGCGTGGCGATGGGTGCGTCCGGGTTTTTGAAGGTGCCGTCCACCGTGATCGTGGTTTTTGTAGAGTCCTTCACATAGCCGGGCAGCGGCTTGATCTCCTCGATGGTGTAGGAGCCGTAGGGAATCTTCTCAAAGGTCGCCAGACCTTCGCTGTCCGTAACAGCGTTCGAATGGAGTGTGCCGTCCTCGCGGAAAAGCCCGTATTCAACGCCTTCCAGCGGCCTGTGCTGCGGATCGACCTTTTGGATGGAGAACCGGGTAACATCATCCGCAAGCACAGTCTGACCGACTACCTCGCCCTGTTCATTGACGGTGAAGGTCATCTCGGCCTCATCCAGTGCATAGCCCTCCGGGGCCAGCACCTCCCGGTAGGTGTAGGTGCCGGGGACTGCGGGAAATGCGGGCAGATAACCGTCCTCGCCGGTATAGTCTCGGCAGACGATTTCACCTTCGCCGTTCCTGACCTCGATCAGCGCGTCGGGCAGGGCTGCAGAGCCGGTAATGTCGGTCTTGGCAATCTGCACATCAGCATGGACGATCTCATTGTGGATGGGCAACCCCACCCGGAAAACAACCTCATGCTGCTCGTCGGCAAACTCGTCCGTGATGGTGACGCGGTATCGGGCATCGCTGAGCACCCAGCCCTCCGGGGCAGCCAGCTCCTGCACATAGTATTCGCCGTGGGGATAGTCGCCGGAAAAGGTCAGAGCGCCGTCCGCATCGGTGATACCGGTTTCGATCAGCGTATCGGCGGGCAGCGTGCCGCCAGCATACTCGATGGGATCGCTGCAATACAGGCCGAAGACAAAGCCCTCGCCGGGCACGTTCATCAGCCTGGAATGAACCATGCCGTCTTCGTCATGCTGCGTGGTCACGATTTCCTTCTCCTTCGTCAGCGTGATTCGTGCAGACATGAACTCATTGACGGCAGAAAGGCGGGCCGTCACCACCGGCGTGGTGTGATCTGATGCTGTCAGCGTAATCTCATGGCGCGTTTCATCCAGCACATACCCGGCAGGGGCAGAAACCTCGGTCACGATGTATTGCCCAAGGGGCAGCGGGTCTGTGACAACGCTGCTGTCCGCCGTCGTGGTCAGCGTTGCAGCCAGCTCGCCCTCCCGGAACCAGACCGTCTGATCCTTGCCCACGATGTCCTCGGCAGCGCGCACTTCATATACCGCGCCGGGCAGCCAGTCATCCTGATACAGCGGCGTGTGTACCGTATAGCCCAGCGTATCCCGGTTCTCGCTGAAGCCCTTCAGCACAAAGCCCCACTTGTTGATCTCAATCGTGCCCTTGATGGGCGTGTTGGAAACCGGAATCTCCTGTACAGCCATTTCCCCGGCTTCTGCAAACGCCAGGATGGGGATTGCGAGGATAAGAAGCAGAAGCACCAGCAAGGGAAGGCAGCGCGTTCGTCTCAACTTCATCTGTTAACCTCTTTTCTGAATAGGATAGGTAAGGAAAAGGCAGCGGTTTGGCCCGCTGCCTTCTGCAGTTTACTCTTCGAGAGATACCGGCTGCGGTTCGGGCTCCTCAGGAATCCGAACCGTGGTGGAATACCCGTCATCCAGATAATCATCCGGCACGACGGTTTCGACGATCTCATACTCACCCCAGGTCAGCAGCGGCGTCTGCGCCATGCCGTTTTCGTCCGTCGTGATCACAGCGACCACCTCACCGTCGCCCTCGCCGTTATGGGAGGGCAGGCCAGAGATGCGCGTCACGGTGAACTCCGCGCCGGGCAGGCCGTTCCCGGTCTCGCTGTCCGTCTTGACAATGCGGATGACGCCCTGAATCGGCATGTTGGTCACGGTGCGGGTCACCAGCTCATCCATGCCCACGGTGATTTTCTCGCTCCAGAGCGCATCCTCATAGCCGGTGGGGTTGGCGTGCTCACGCACGATGTAGTCGGCAGGGAACAGGTCGGGCGATTCCGCGATGCCCTGCTCATTCGTTGTCATCTGCGCAACGCGATCCATGGCATTCCCGTCCTCGTCCACCGAGTAAATGTCGAACTGAACACCGGCAATCGCGTGCTGATCCAGCGCATCCTGCTTCGTGATCCTGATTCGGCCCGGCGCGTCCTCGTTGACCACCGTCGCCAGCACTGTGGTGGGATTGAGATAGGTGCCGTCAATCGTCACCGTCCACTCCTCCGTAGACGGATGATAGCCGTAGGGCGTGCTGATCTCGCGGATGGTGTACTCTCCATATGCAATCTGCTGGAACAGCACAGAGCCATCCGCAGCGGAGGTGGCCTCCTGCACCTTGGTTCCTTCACTGTCAAACAGACCGAACACCGCGCCCGCCAGCGCTTCACCGTTCTGCTTGGCCTTTTTCAGCATCACCTTGTTCAGCTCGTCCCGGATCACGGTATCGCCGGTCACCTTGCCGTCGGCAGTCACCGTGAAGGTCTTGATCGCGGTATTCAGCGCATAGCCGCTGGGCGCGTAGGTTTCCTTGAAGGTGTAGGTGCCGGGCACAACGGGGATATTGGGAATTTCGCCGTTCTCATTGGTGTATTCGCGGTAGATGGTGTTGCCGTCCGAATCGTACACCTCGATGAGCGCGCCCGGCAGCTTCTTGGCACCGGTAATGTCCGTCTTGGTGATCGTCACGGGCGTGTAGATCAGGCGATTCAGAATCGGGTTTTCCAGATAGACGGTGATGACGTTCTCGCTGACGGCCTTGTTTGCGGAGGTCAGCGTCACAGGGTACTTCTCCGCGCTGAGCAGCCAGCCGTCCGGCACGGACAGCTCTCTGATGTAGTAATTGCCGTGCGGATACAGGCCGGAGAAGGTCAGATTGCCTTGCGCATCCGTCGTGCCGGTGGCTACGAGGGTGTTCGCAGGCAGCTTCTGGCTGTCGCCATAGGTGATGATCTCGCCGGTGTACAGGCCAAAGACAAAGCCCTCGCCGGGATAGACCTCAACCGTCTGGTGGATCATGCCCTCCTGCGTCTGCGTGAGCAGCAGATCCTCTTTCTGCTTGCGCAGGGTCACGCGCACCGGCAGATAGGTGTTGCTGGCAGATACCTTGACCTCGACAATCGCGGTCTGCTTATCCACGGCAGCCAGCGTAAAGGGATGAGGCGTACTATCCAACACATAGCCGTCCGGCGCGGAGATTTCCGTGAGGGTATACTTGCCCAGCGGTAGCACCTTGGATTTGACTGAGCCGGTCTTGCTGGTGGTCAGCGTCTCGATCAGCTCATCCTTCTGGTAGAACACGGAGCCCTCCTTGCCCACAATATCTTCCGCAGCGCGCAGCTCAAAGACCGCGCCGGCCAGATAGCCATTTTGGAAAACCGGGCGCATGACGGTATTGCCGTAGGTATCCTGTTCATCCTCGAAGCGAACGAGCTGCAGGCCGGTCTTTTCCAGCAGCACATCGCCTCGCACCGGCGTGTTGGTCACATTCAGCGTGATGGTCGCCGTTTCGGCAGCCAGAGCGGATGCCGCCATAACGGACAGCAGCAGAAGCATGGTCATGCCCAGACGGAGCAGTCTCTTCATGAATCTCATCATTATTGTGTTTCCTCCTCATCATTGGATGGTTACGGTGGTTGTGTACCCGGCATCCAGATAGCCATTCGGCACGCCGGTTTCGGTGACGCTGTACTGCCCCCAGGGGAGCAGCCCTGTCTCAGCGATGCCCTGGGCATTGGTCGTGATGGTCGCTACAACCCTGCCGATGTCGGCGGCATTGTCGGAAGCCGGGCCGGAAAGGCGCGTAACAGAAAAGACAGCCCCAGCCAGCGGTTTGCCGGTCAGGCTGTCCGTCTTGACCACCCGGATGCGGCCCGTGATGCGTTCATTGGCGAAAGCGACATTGGTGGTCGTACCCGCAGCGACGGTCACGCCGGACGAGGACGATGCAGACAGCGCATAGCCCTCAGGCGCGCTCTTTTCCCGAACGGTGTAGGTGCCGGGCGTCAGGTCGGCAAAGAGCACCACGCCGTCCGATCCGGTCGTCTTTGTCGCCAGCACAGAACCGCTGCTGCTCAGCAGCTCAAAGACCGCGCCCTTCAGGAGAATGCCATCCGAAGATTTCTTGGTGACCTTGATTTCGCCCGTGCTCAGCTCAAAGGTGACGCTGGCCGTTTGCAGCGCATACGGGGAGCCATAGAGCGGAACCATGATCTTCTGGATGGCCACGCTGGGGATGCCGACGAGGAAATTGGCTTCCTCATCGTCCGAGGAGATGGATTCCATGGAGACAGCAAACCGGCTGCTCGATGATGTCACCCGGATGGTATCCCCGCTTTTGACGTAGTAGTAGCTGCCGTCCGAGCCGCCGCTGTTGCCGGTCAGCGTACCCACCGACCTCGGAATGCGGATCAGGTCGGCATCCGTGGTCAGCGTGACGGTGCCGATGTAGCTGGAGCCGGACACGCTCAGGCTCTGATTGGAGGCTGTGATCTTGCCCGTGATGGATGCGCGGGCAATGCCGTTTTCCGCAAGCCATCTGGCGTAAGTCAGGTAGACAGCCGGCGCTCCGCCTGAAAAGGCGTAGAAGTTGTCCATGTCCCAGTAGCTGCGGACATACTGCGAGCCTTCGAGTTGCTTGATCACCTCGCGCATGGCAAACTGTCCGGCCACACGGCTCCAAACCTCATTGTTGGAATCGCTGCGATTGAGCGCCATGAAGGGGTAGGTGTGGCGCAGCACCCAGGCCAGCGCGTGCATGGTCTTCGCAGAAAAGCGCACGCCCGAAACACCGCCGCCGCCGGAGTTGTTGACGAAGTAGTCCATGTCCACCAGTACATACGGGCCTTTTGCGGTCTGGCTTGAACCCGATCCCTCGCCGGGGCCGGAAAGCGTATGCTCCAGACAGTACACCGTGAAGCCCTCCAGATAGTGCGGCGTGGCATAGATCGTGCCATGAGAGGCAGATTTGGCGATCTGGGGGTAAGCGCTGTCCCTGCCCGAGCTGCCATACAGGGAGGACTGCCAGGCATAGAAGCCGCCGATGCTGCCGTTGATGTTTTTCAAGGAGAAGCCGTTCATGGGTGTGGAATACAGGCTGATGTCCATTGCCTGCAGTGCCTCAAGAAACTCCTGCGAATAGGCAAAATCCGTCACTGTACAGGCATCGCTATCCGCGGGGCCGGTTTCTGCAGCCATGACCCAGCAGGTTGCGTAGTCCGTCCACTTCATGGTGCCATCTGCAAAATCGTCGCCATACAGGAAGCGCACCTCGTACCAGCCATTGCCCAGCTCATCGGTGGTGACGGACAGCACCTGCACGGTCGCATCGCTCACAAACTGCCCGAGGTACCCGTCACAGTAATCATCCTCGATGGCGTATTCGTTGACGTACTCCAGGACGCGCGTATCGGTCGTAACGCTGACATAATCGCCGGGCACGGCAAGCACCGGCGCATCGGGGTTTTCTTCGGGTGGCAGGATTTCTGTCATATCCGAATCCAGCGGCAGTTTTGCTGCGTCAACAAGTTCACTCTCTTCAGGCAGAAGCTCGGAAGCGTCATCCGGTGTTTCCGTATCCGGTTGCTGTTCGTCGGGCACAGCGTCCTCAGGCACTTCTGAAGGAGTACCCTCCGTATTCTCTTCAGGTGTTGGGATCTCTGTCATATCCGAATCCGGAAACAGCACCTCGGCATCACCGGACACTTCCTGTTCAGGCAGAAGTTCGATAGCGTCATCCGGCGTTTCCGTATCAGGCTGCTGTTCACTCGACACAGTATCCTCCTGTGTTTCCGGAGAATCAACCTCTGCACTCGTTGTCGGCTGTTCACCGCTGACGATGAACAAAGGCATCAGGCCGATGTCCGTCATGCCCTCGCCTACGGGGAAGAAACTGATCTGCGGAATATCTTCATCCAGCAGATAGCTTCTGTCCAGATCATCCGCGCAGGCATAGCCGCAGATGACTTCGCCCGTTTCATTCAGGAACCACACCTTCACCGATGCGGGGGCGACAAACTCAGTCGCCAGAACGAGAAAGGCATCCTCCGTCGTGGTGTAGACCAGCGATTCTTCTGTCAGCGCAGCGTCGCTGTACACGTTGGCCTTGTGGACAGAAGCAACGTAGACATGATCGTGTTCGTCAAGCGCCGCCTGAATCGGGAGCCTGTTGTCAGGTATGGTCTCCTCGTCGGGAGCCTGTTCCTCTTCACCAGCCTCAACAGGCCCCTCCTCAGCGACCGGCTCATCAGGAAGCACTACCTGTTCTTCAGCACTCTGCGGATCATCAGCAGGCATTTCATCAATGTTGTTTTCTGCGGATTCTCCCTGCTCGGAAGCAGGATCATCCACAGCGGGATCGCTGTCGCCATGGGATTCATCGGGTGCTTCCGATTCCTCCAGGGCGGGTGCATCATCTTTTTGCTCGGCCTCCTGTTCATCGGAAGGAAGCGCCGGCTCAGGTACTGCCTCGCCATCCGTGGCGATGATCGGGGGCAGATCGGTGGGCGTTGTGGCTTCCGCCCATGCGCTCACAGGCATACAGCCGAGTGCCATGTTCATCGCCAGCACAAGCGCTGCAAGCCGTTTGATTTTTCGTCTCAACTGCATGTATTTCTCCTTTTCAATTTCTACTCTTGGACTGCCATGACAATCAGCCGTCCGCTGGCTCCGCCATAGCTGCGGTCGCAGGTAATCAGCGTCAGAATGTGGTCATCTTCTTTCACCTCAACATCCGTACTGTACAGTGCCTTCCGTTTGGCACGGTTCACGAACTGAAGAAACGCCTTGCCGCTGCCAAATGACGCAGTAGCCGGGTCCCAATCGCTGACCTTCATGTTCAGCACGGCAAAGATGCGGTAGTTACGCCTGCCGTAAATGCTGTCCAGCGTGATGACGCTGTGCTCCGCGTAATACGCTTCCTGCTTATAGTCAATGAGCGTGCTGAACATCGCGTCGCTATGGCTCAGATGATGGCCATAGATGGCGATGTTCTGGCTGGGCTGCTGATAATCCGAGCTTTTCAGCGAAAACAGGCATCCCAGCTTGCTTTTCTTCCCGCTAAACAGGTGGCTCAGGTAATACGCGGAGTCATCCGAGCGCACGACAGGATAGCTGATCACGGTGCCGGGAATCGAAAGCCAAGCAACGAAGTCCTTGTTTTGGGCAAGACACGCCTTCAAATCAATGCCGGAATCAAAGACAGCCTCAGCATCAGGGGTGGGAGAAGCGGTCTGCTGGGGATTCGGTGCATTGGGTGATGGGGAGGATGATGTCCAAGCATCGGTTGCCATGCCCGCCAGAGGATACGACTCTGTTCCCGGCAACGGCGCGGGTTCTGCGCCGTTCTCTGTGCCGCCGGTTGGAGCGGGAAGCGGCATGATCGGCATAGGGCTGGGGGATGGCGCTTGAAGGCTCATCTCTGCAATCGCCGCATACGCATTCTCATCCGCTCGATACGCGGCTAGCTCCGAGGCAAGCGGCAGGACAAACGCTGCTGCACCGCATAGAAAAATGGCGAGCAGCAATATGGAAGGAAGGGCTATTTGATGTTTTTGCAAGCAATCACTCCAATCAAAAGCACACCCTCATCAGGTGTGCTCATCGTTCCTGTGCCCTCTGGCGGTTTCTCAGCCAGTTATCCAGCAGCTTTATGATGACCTTTTCCATCTGCTTTGCCGTATAGGATTTGGGAAAATACTTTTTCAGCGTGTCATGGCTGAGTGTTACCGAGTTATAAAGAGGTTTCTTTTCCTCAGACATGATCTCCATCACGCCCTGTTCGGAAAGCGTTCCTTCTTTGCTTTCCTTTTTGATACGTTGGGCCTGCGAAAGCGAGGGAGTCTGCTGCG
Organism: uncultured Clostridia bacterium; assembly: GCA_945948915.1. GTDB lineage: Bacteria > Bacillota > Clostridia > Christensenellales > Aristaeellaceae > Ventricola. The sequence continues at coordinate 10,366 of CAMFCQ010000015.1, forward strand.
TGACCTCAAGCGCGTTTTGCAGCCACTGCTGCTCCTCCGGCTTCAGATAGGAAAGCTCAACGGCGGGCGTAAAGGCCAGTTCGCCGCTATCCACCTTATCACGCAAGGACTGTTCGAGGCTGTTAAGCCGGATATAGCGATGAACCACATCCTTGCTAACACCTGCTTCAGCTCCAACAACTTGGTCTGCTCTCAACTTCGTCGCAACTTGCGACGAAGTTAGATCGCGCCTCGCACCTTGATGTTTGATGGCTTCCAGCTTCATCTGATATGCCTTTGCCCGTTCACTCGGCAGGATATTCTCGCGCTGGAGATTACTGTCCACCATAATGATTACCGATTCATCATCATCGAGATCGCGGACGATGACCGGCATAGTGTCCAGACCTGCCAGTTCACAGGCACGTTTTCGCCGGTGTCCGGCGACGATCTCATACCCGCCATCTTCCAATGGCCGTGCAATGGCTGGCACCAGCACCCCATACTCCTTGACGCTTTCCACGGTTTCCATCATGCGGTCATCATCTACAACGCGAAACGGATGGTCTCTGAATGGATGCAGCTCAGAAAGCGGAATCTGCTGAATCTGCTCTCGCGCATCCGCCTGCCGGGTTTCCTCCGTGGAAAAGAGATCATCGTATGAGGTCAGACTGATGTTTCTGCCGCTGCTTTTCAAGCTGCAACACCTCCTTTGTCAGTGCATGATATGCTTGAGCCACCTTACCCGCGGGATCATGTGCGAAGATGCTTTTTCCTTCGGCGCTGATTTCCGCTGCGCGCACTGAACGGGGGATCTCCGTATCGAACACCTTGATTCTGGAACCATAGGTGCTGCGAAGCAGAGAAGCAATCTCGCGACTGTTGTTTGTACGGCTATCCACCATGGTCAGCAGAACACCATCAATGCGCAGCTTGTGGTTGATGTTTCGCTTTACGCGGGCAACGGTAGCCAAAAGCTGCTCAACGCCTTTCGCCGAAAGATACTGAGCCTGCACGGGAATGATGATACGGTCGGCGGCAGCCAGGGCGTTGATCGTCATCATTCCAAGAGACGGGCTACAATCCAGCAGAATGTGATCATATTCCTTGCTGTAATTGGCAAGCATCTGCTTGAGTGTAGTCTCCCGGCTCATGGCGTTGACGAGGGACACTTCCATGCCGGCCAGAGTAATGTTCGCAGGAAGAATATCCACGCCTTCCTCATGGTGAAGAATACCTTCCCCGGGAGAAAGTGGCACATCATTGAGTACCTTGCCCATGAGATCGGTCAGCGTTACTGGCAGGGCATCCGGCTGAGGATGTCCCAGACTGATGGTTGCACTGCCTTGGGGATCACAATCAGCAATGAGCACCTTCTTTCCTTCACGGACAAGGTCAATGCCGAGATTCACGCAAGTGGTGGTCTTACCTGTGCCTCCCTTTTGATTGACTAACCCGATAATCGATGCATTCATCTTATCCCTCCGATCATTTGAGTAAGAAAAAACACCGCCAGACTGCTCTGACGATGTCCTCAACTCCATCTTTCACGCTATCATTATAGCACAGCTTTTTGTCCAGTTCTGTCCAGAATTGTCCAAAACTGTCCAGAGTTGTCCGAACTTTTCAAGCGGACTGCGTTTGAAGTATGCCTTTTAGCTCTGACAATGCTATTTCATGCCGACTATAGATACTGGATCGACTGAGATGAAGCTCCTTCGCAATGGCTGGCATCCGCTTATGCTCCACATACCGCAGCTTCAAAATATCGGCGTTCATGGGATCATCAATCCTTTGAAGAAGAGAACAAACCTGACTGCGCAAGTCACTGTACTGCTGTTCCGCTTCGGCATACTCCTGCTCAGCTTCCATCAGGCGGATAACAGCGTTCTCGTTGGCGGTAACGTCGCGCGATCTTGAAACACATTCACCGCCCAGCACTGCCGAGGCTTTTGCCGCTGCTGCCCGGCAGAAGGATACCCGCTCTTCCGCTGCAGTCAGGCGGCGTTCTGCAAACCGCAGCTTTTCAAAAAGCGTATCAACCGGCATTACATCACCTCCTTTTGCAGTCTGTCCAGCAGATCGTATCCATCCAAATCCGACAGAACCGAAAACCATCTGGAAAAGAAGAAATTGCCGGCAGCATCCTGTTTCTCTTTATATTGCTGCAAGCGCTGCGCCTGACAAGCCAATTCAGATGGAGTCATTTCCTTATTCCTTTTGAGGCGTCCACGGATTCGTTTCATCATCCGGGCGCGGTTTCGATAATCCTTGACTGCCTGAATGATAATGGCGTCGGCCAGCGCCTGCCATGATTCTGCTTCTACCTTGACGTTACCGTCCACGGCACTCTTTGTTTTTTCTATAATCAATCAAAACTCTCCTATATAATTCACATCTTCCATGAAACAGAAAAAGCCAACTATTCTTACGAATAGTCAGCTTTCTTATCACAAAGCCTTATCTTCAATCGCCGGTATTGTTCCCATTCTGATCATTCACGATTTTCTTAAGAGCATAATCGATCAAGATCAGTTCCTTTTGCCTTAATTCTTCTTCCTTTTCTGCATTCTCATCCTCATCTGTGAAATACACAAAACGACAGGCAACATTAGTTCTAAACAGAATAATTGTATTGTATATTGTACTCTTAATCTCGCACAACACTCGTAAGCTGAACACTAGAAATACGCATATCAATATAGAAGCCAGTACACAGTCAAAGACGAAGTTTTCAGTAAGCCGATAATCATCAGGGATACACTTCATAGCAATCAGTATCGATAAAGAAAGCAAAATACTCATGAAATACAGAAATAAAACGCTCTCGAAGTATTCTGTACATACTCTTAGTTGGCTTTTGCCGTCAGATTCAGGAGAATTCGCAAGTAGCTTCATGAAATCGTTATTTAGGAATGACAATAAGATAGAGTACACTGTAAAAAGCACTCCAAATACAGCGATCTGAATAGTAAGGAAAATTTCGATGACATTTCGAAATACTTCTACTGTTTCTTCATGAAAGCCAATGCCAATTGAAAGAACAAGTGCAAGTATTCCAGAATAAACCCAAACTCCCCAGTTCTTCTTGTCAGGTTTTATTTCCTTCAAAGCATTGATAAGAAGTTTTTTTGCAGGTGGTACAGTTTTGTATTCGTCAATTATCTTTTTGAAACTCTCATTCACACCCCATCATCCTTATACTGTCAATTATTTTTTTAATGCTTGGTTTGAATCGTTCATATAGTGCCCTGTTTTCATCGCTGGTTTGCTTTACAACCGGATCACTCATAGCTTGCTCAATGAAGTAAGCGTCATTCGCGGGTTCAATATTTTGAGATAGTGGCACTTGCTTCTGCGACACAAAAGATTCCTCTTTTATCCTTGTCTTATTTCCATGAGAGTCGATTACATCCATCGTTACTGTCGCCAATCCCGAAGAACTATTCAACAATCCTTGAATTTCCTTTTTTGACTCTGGTGAAGTAAACTCAAGTAAAGCATGTTTACTTTTCGTCTTCTTCATTTGCTCATCAATGCCCCGCGCAATAAGCTCTGGATTTATGTCATTATTTAGAGGAAAGAACTTCATTCGGAGCTTCTTGACTTGCTTAATCGTTTTTAGGACCTCCTCAATATCATTTGGAAGAGGGATATCTACGATATTCACAAACGCATACGGAAGCCGTTGATTTTTGTTTTCCTCTTTAAGGTTATGCTGTCGAACATAGTGATGAAGCATCTTGTTGACTGTCACCTGAAAACTTCTTACATCCGGACTCTTACCTTCGTTTCTAATGAGAATCATTTTGTGGTTCTTCAAAAATATAATAAATCTCGAATAAGGTGCTGTAGGGACCTTTTGGGGAGAGTCAACCAGCTTACCATCCTGAATCGTAGTAAGAACGTTATATTGCGTATCCTTAATATAATTTCCCACTAATACATACTCATCGTTGATTTCCTTTATTTCAACATCACTTACATAAAAGGAAGCCATGCCTCCAGAGTTAACTCTTCGAAAGTCTTTTTCAAGGAAAGCCGGAAACACAATGTCAGCAAAATGAGTAAGCATCGGCTCATCATTCGGGCCGAATGTAACATTGAAGTTTGCGTAATGCATGATCTTTTCTGGCATGGCAAGTCAACTCTTTCTTAAGTGATAGTTTTGTATTACTTCTCTTACGCCACCCTCCTTTCCTGCTAATTCAAACAATTTATTGCCTATTGTGGAATTAGATTACCCGTTCTTACACTAATCCTTTAACATACCGTTCCAATAAACGCAGCATTCGTAGCCAGCAAGGTTTCTTCGTCAGTCAAATCAGCATTGTTTTTTGATTCCTATCCATCATATCCTCTTAGTATATGCAGTCATCAGTTGTTTACAAACCTTACTGAGCATCATCACCTATTCCAATCTTCAGCGAGATGTCCGCCGCCAAGTTATCCGTATGAAATTACAGAATCCCTGCGCTTCGTACCTCCGCATCGTAGTAATTGCTCATCGTCGTTGGTGCATGATAAAGCGTCGTCATCAGGTACTGCCGGATATTTCGCACCTCCGTGTGCTTCTTGTCCAGGCTCAGGAAGACGTACTCGATGTGATGATAGCTCAGCTTTTTGAATCGGCTCTTGACCACCTCAGCGGGGTAATTCTCCCCTGCGACCTTGATATACGGCTTGCGGCTGCACAGCGTTTCCGTCATGATCTCCACGATCTCATCCAGACGTTCATGGTCGTGCGGCGTGTCCAGCGCATCGTATTCGATTTGCTCCTTGACCTCAGCAAGTGTTCTCCGGTACTCCCGTGCATCCATCTGATCCATATCGCTCATGCCCGTATCGGCTTGCTGTGCCCTTTGTTTTTGGATCATGATTGGATCAGGATTTGATTTTTGGGTATTTAATTCATACGTATTGGATACCTGAGTATTTAATTGCGCAGGCTTTTCCGTATACGGCGCATCCGTTCGCGACGTTACCGTATCCGGGGAAACCATATACGGGTTTTCCGTACATGGTGAAGCCGTATCCGGTTCGTCCGTGCCCTGCGAAACCTTATCCGGCAAATCCGCTTCCGTTTCCTTGTGTGGGCTCTCATAGACGACATACTCCGTGTCCGAGATGCGCCCGCTCCTGTCGCGCAGGCGGTGACGGGCGAGATACCCGGCGCTTTCCAGCTCGCGCAGGGCTGCGCCGATGCTGTCCACGCCTTCCTTGCAGATGGCAGCCAGTCCGCGCGTCGTGTAATTCCAATCCTCCGGCAGGGACAGAATAACGGACAGCAAGCCCTTGGCCTTGAGGGATATTCCCCTGTCCTTGAGATGAACATTGCTCATGACCGTGTAATTCCGATTCTTCTCTACGCGAAAAACAGCCACGGTGAATCCTCCGTTTCATGAAATGGTCATTATGAAAAAATGTCGAAAGCACTGAGCCATCGGCGCTACATTCGTAGTATTCTCCATGAGCACTGCGTTATTGATCCTGTGATCTTCCGTGCTGCCAGCAGATCATATCTTCTATCAAGGCAATTACAAGAGTATAGAGAAAAGGCGCTCATTTCTGAACGCCTTCGGGAACTCTATTCATTTGCCTCAAAGTATATCCTGTGCTAATCGTCACGCGCTAATGCAGCGTTCTCTGCTACACCCCTGCTAATCAGGTGTATACGACATCATTGGACTAACGTTGACCCACAGTGCAGATAAATTCATTCTTTCTGGGGAATATGGTGAATTAACCTGCTTCTATGCGCATAGAGGGCTGTATAGCAATCCTACCATGGCATTGGTAAGGATGAGGTCGCCAGTTCGAATCTGGCTATCAGCTCCATAGAAATCACCTTCCGATATAGACGCGGAGGGTGATTTTTTTGTGCTGTTATTGGGTTATTTGGCTTGCCCTCCTCTCTTGATCAGAGATTGCCTCTTGCGTCAGACCTCGGCTTTCAGCTAATTCGATGCTCTTGATGATTATGCGCCGGATGAATGTGCATGGCCGCCTGCTGACAAATCCTGCTCACACGCAGAAATCTTTGCGTCAGGCGCGCCGCTGTGTATCGGGCGTCAGGGATTGCAGACGTTTTGAGGAATAAATATCATCTGTTCATTCGTCGGATATAGCTATTGAAAAGATGGATTATTCCAGAAAAAGCATAGAAATATGAAAAAACAGTTGATTTCCATCAAGACGTGTAGTAGAATGTAATGCATATAGAGATGGTTATTTGGCCTGCTTTTGATTTGGGGTTTACACAAACAAAAGGAGCTGAAGACCTCTAGGCAGCCTTTTAAAGAAGATCATCGGCTGACGTGCGGAAAGCGGGCTTGATCCCGCGGCGGCGTCAGGGGACAGGCAATCCGGATATGCCGAGGGCGGAGACATGGCAGAAAGCAGGAAAAGGTATCGGATCGGGCAGGAATACGTATTCCGGAGGGTGGCAGGCGAATACGTCATCATCCCGGTGGATACGGACAGCCCGATGGAAAATACGCTGATGGCGCCGAATGAGACAGCCGCCTTTATCTGGAAATGCTTTGAGGAGCCCCGCACGCTGGAAGAGGTCGTTGCCATGGGCATGCAGGAATACGATGTCGCGGAGGAAACGCTGTACAGCGCCGTGAAGGAATTCGTGACAGAATCGCTGAGATACAGGATTTTGGAGGAGGCGGAGTAAATGAAACAGGAATGGAAAGATCCGAGAATTGATGTTCAGAGGTTTATCCCGAGTGAATACGTGGCATCTTGCTTGGCGTTTGAATCAGGCATTGTTGTCACAGGTAGTGTGTCAGGCATATTGACAGATTGTATGTGCAAACCGGATGGTGCGGGCGCAGGTTGGAAACCACCATATGAATGGCAGAGTCCTGATGGGGGGTTCAAGGACGATCATTTCGATTATTTAAGTGGTAATGATGATCGCATTCCTGAGAACGGGAAAAACGGATGGTATTCAGATACGGACGAATATGATTTGCTCCCCGATAAACTTAAGGCGCTTATTCATAAGGATTATATAGGACAGATAGCGACGCTTCTTAAAAATTATATGTTTACTACAGATGGCGACGGATTTGGAAATACAGTATCAAAGGATTTAAGCAAGAAAGTTTTTTACTGGGGCAATTGGCCAACGCAGATTACGGCAAATAATTGTCAAGATTATGGTGTCGGCCCGAACGGCTCCTGATGATTTTAATCGATATAAAGCATTCAACGGATGGCGCTTTGCCATCCGTTTTGTAAATTGAGGAGAGTCAATGGAAGAGATGGATTACCGGGGAAATATCGAGCTCATGCTCTGCAAAAGGGCGAACGAACAGCGCATCCCCATCTATGGAAATCTGGAGCTGACGCCCCTGTGCAACATGAACTGTGACATGTGCTTTGTCCGGCTTTCCCCGCAGGAGATGCACAGGCAGGGAAGGCTGAGGAGCGGGGAAGAATGGATCGCCATGGCCCGGGAGATTGCCCGGGCGGGCACGCTGTTTGTGCTGCTGACCGGCGGGGAGCCGCTGCTGCATCCGGATTTCCGCGAGATTTACCTCGCCCTCAAGAAGATGGCGATGATCCTGACCATTAACACCAACGGGACGCTGATCGATGAGGAATGGGCGGATTTCTTTGCCCGGCACAAGCCCCGCAGGATCAACATCACCCTGTACGGAAAGGACGAGGCGACCTATGACCGGCTGTGCCATTATCCGGATGGATACCGGCGCGCGAGAAACGCCGTGCGGCTCTTGATGGAACGCCATGTGGATGTCAAGATCAACGGCAGCATCACGCCGGGGAATTTTGATGAGCTGGATGAATTGTGCGGGATTGCCGAGGAAACGAATACGGCGTGGAAGTTTGACACCTATATGTATCCGGCGGCCAAAGAACGCCCGGCGGGCTTTGACCGGCAGGCCCGCCTGTCCCCGCAGCAGGCGGCGGCGGCATGGGTAAGGGTGATGCAGAGAAAAGAAAAGGAGCATTTCCTCCGGGAGGCCGCCCGGATGCTGGCGCTGGGCCATGCGCCGGCGGGGGAGGCGGTTCCCTCCCCGGTGAAATGCCGGGCGGGAAAAAGCTATTTTATGATCAACTGGCAGGGAAAGCTGCGGCCCTGCGTGCTGATGGCAGAGCCGCAGACGGATGCCTTTGAGAAGGGCTTCGCCCATGCGTGGGAAGAAATCACAGACAGGGTATCCCGGATACAACTGAATGCCAGATGCAGCGCCTGTACCATGCGGGAAGTCTGTGAGCCGTGTGTTGCCAGCGCCTATTGGGAAACGGGCGCATTTGACGGCGTGCCGGAATACAGGTGCCAGTATACCCGCGAGATCCTGCGGCTGCTCGAGGACGCCTGCGAGAAGGCGGAGGAAGGAAACGGGTAAAGCGGATGCCGTGCCCGGCGCGTGAGCCGGGCAAAAGCACACGGCACGCTGAACCAGGGCGGCTTCGCGCGCTGAAGGGCTGGTCAGCGGTTTTCCAGCGGCGCCATAGGTTGGAAAGTCCCTGCGCATTTGGCTGATGGTCTTATACGCCTTGGAGTTCAGAACACTCGCTTCTTTGGCAAACTTCTTTGTGATGACGATCGTGTTTTCTTCAAAGTTGATTCGGTATGGCATGCAGTTGTTGCTCATTTGGGGTTGCTCCTTTCTTTGTGGTTGGATTTCTTCTATCAACCTTACAATTGCATTATATCAGCATAGATGTACGTTAATCAGTACATCTATAGCATAAATCATTCAATAAATAATATACTAATACAATTTCATGCAATGTAATGCATTTTAGAAATCCCATATACTTTCAGATTTTTCATAGGGTAGACAGGTCTTCGTGAATTGGACAAAGTAGAGTCCGCGCATCACTATATTAACGTATAACTCGACTGTATAGAATTGTGTTGATGCATAATTGCCACGCTGCATTAACTTCCATTTTTCAAATGATCATTGAAAAAAATGATATCGACTTGATCGAATAAACATACGAGATGCTTTGTTTTGCTCAGAGTTGATATGAGGATGATTCAAAATTCTAAAAATTGTTCAATTGCCAAAAAGAGGCCCGAAAGCCTCTTTTGGGTAAGATAGATTTTAGCGGAAGAAACAAGCCATCCTTCTTTTTCATCGTCTTGACCAAGTGGGAGATTATGATAACATCTCGCAGGTTGCATGAACAGCTTTCCGGCCATCAGATCTTCTGCATATTCTTTTTTGGCGTAAAGTTGATCAGATATTTCTTTATTCTCAATTACTCGTGTTTTGTCATTTTTATCGCATAACACATCTTGGAAAGGGGGTAGCACAGTATCTCTTTAGCGCCAGTCAGTTGGACCTCAAATTTTGCATTATGAATATATCAATAGAATTAGTTTTGTTTTTATTATTTGTTTTTTATCCTTGGTAAGGATGAGGTCGCCAGTTCGAATCTGGCTATCAGCTCCATAGAAATCACCTTCCGATATAGACGCGGAGGGTGATTTTTTTATGGTATTGCTTACTTTTTGAGGACTGCCTCCGTGTGGGGGCGGGCTCTTTCTGCGTTGATGGGGATGCGCTGTATACGTTATTCACCGAAAAACAATCACAAAACTGAATTTCTTGGATCTCAAAAAATCCTTGTGCTATCAGGTTTTTTGAGCCCTTTTTTTAATCACAAATAATCACAAACCGCTTAAATCGTGTTCATGACCATACGGGCTTTATTCATTCCGTGCTTGCGGAATTCCACATAACATCTTTCGGTCAACAATCCACAACTTGGATTAACTTCGAACAACTAATCTACAACAATCATCAAAAGTTTGAGTTTTTGCTTTGAACATATTCTTTTCGGTGATGATGCGGGCTGTGATTTTTGCGTAAATATCCATATGCTTTGCTCCTTTTGATTGCGGGGAGCAAGGCTTTGTGGTACATTATATAATAGTGGAAGAATTGTGAAAGGCGGTGGGCCTATGAATCCTGAAGCCGCGGGACGCAGCCGGAGGAAGCTGACCATCAGGAGCGTGTATCAGTGTCTGTACGAATCGAAGGAAGGCTGCACCAAGGCGGAGCTGGCGCAGAAGCTGGGACTCAGCCTGCCCACCATCTATCAATGCATTGCCGAGCTGATGGGAAAGGGCCTCATCTGCTACGCCGGCGAGCTGCAGTCCACCGGCGGTCGCCGTCCTCAGTGCCTGCAGGTGGTAGCGGACGCCCGGGTAGCCGTCGGCATCTCCCTGATGGAAGACCGGATCCGCATGGTCGTCACCGATCTGTATCTGAAGGAGCTGCATTATCGCAACCTCCGCCACAATCTGCAGCTGCAGTCCGATGAGCTTGCCGCCTTCCTGGCCGAGAGCCTGGAACAGTTCCTTCACGACAGCGGCACGGACCGGAAAAAGCTGCTGGGTATCGGCATTGCCATTCCCGGCGTCATCTCGCCGGACCGGAAGCGGCTGCTCCTTGCGCCCACCCTAGGTCTGCGGAATCTGAACCTCGACTCCCTGACACAGCGGATTTCCTACCCGGTGTTCTGGGAAAACGACGGCACCTGCAGCGGCAAGGCGGAGATGTTCGTCCGGGGCGGACAGGCCAATATGGCGTATCTGTCCCTGGAGGACGGCGTGGGCGGCGCGGTGCTGATCAGCGGCAAGCCCTATCCGGGCGAGCAGCTGCGCAGCGGCGAGTTTGGTCACATGTGCGTGGAGCCGGCGGGTCTGCCCTGTGCCTGCGGGCGCCGGGGCTGTCTGGAGGCCTACTGCTCCGCCCGGCGGTTCCAGAATACCCTCGGCGTCTCTCTGGAGGATTTCTTCAAGGGTCTGCGCAGGCATGTCCCGGAGTATGAGAACCTGTGGTATGACCTGCTGCGGCACCTGGCCATCGGCGTCAACAACATCCGCATGGTGCTGGACTGCGACGTGGTGCTGGGCGGCTATCTCTCCGAATACCTGGAGCCGTATCTGCCCCAGCTTCAGGCTTATGCCGCCGCCAACAATACCTTTGAATCCAATGCCGATTATCTGCGCATGAGCGTTCTGCGCCGCCATACCGTTCCCCTGGGCGCGGCGCTGTATTTCATTCAGGAATTCCTGAACAACAGCGAGATCTGAACGGATTCGCACCGAAGTGTGCCCTGTAATTCTCACAACAAAAGGCGTGACCGCATTCGTCACGCCTTTTGCATATGCTGCTGTCTGATGAACAACACGCACACTTCAGTGTTTGCTCATGATCGTCATGCCCGTTCGCCCTGCTGCTTGAGCGCCGCCAGCACCTGCTTCTGCGCGGGCAGCCGCTCCCATCGGGGATAGGCCTTCTCATACCACGCATGCAAAACCCTGGCGTCCTCGGGACGCAGGCAGGCAATGGCCTGCCGGGTCAGGCCCTGAACCGCAATGAGCATCCAGTACACCGACGTATGCACATCCGGATAGGCGAATGGCGCCCGATAGATGAAATCAAGCATCTGAAAAATCTGCGTGGCGTCCGCCTGATCGGGCAGAGCTTCAAGCAGCGCCTTCATCGCTTCGACAAACGCATCATGACAGGGTGCGTTTCCCAGCTTTTCTCCCATGCCGAGCAGCCCGTCAGCGGGCTTCAGGCGTTCCTTCGCCGCTTCAACCTGCTGAAAATAGGTTTCGTACAGCTCAAGGAGCTGCTCCATGGCATCAGGCAAAGGGATTCTCCGTCGGATACGGCAGGGCCTTGGGCTGGTTGTAGGCGATGTCGGCCACGCCGAAGTACTTGAGCACCTCGAAGAGCGCCTTGCCGCAGTGCGCGAAGGCCACCGCGCCGTGGTGCGGATAGCGCTTCTGGATCAGCACATGGCGGTAGAAGCGGCCCATCTCCGGGATGGCGAACACGCCGATGCCGCCGAAGGAACGGGTCGCCACCGGCAGCACCTCGCCCTCGGCGATGTAGGAGCGCAGGTTGCCCTCGCTGTCGCACTGCAGGCGGTAGAAGGTGATGTCCGACGCGGCAATGTCGCCCTCGAGCGTGCCGCGGGTGAAGTCCGGCTCGCCGCCGTTCTCGAGCAGGCGGTTCTGGATCAGCTGGTACTTGACCGCGCAGCCGCCGCACATCTTGCAGCTGGGCGTGTTGCCGCAGTGGAAGCCCATGAAGGTGTCGGTGATCTTATAGTCGAACTTGCCGGCGATGTCCTCGTCGTAGATGTACTTGGGCACGGAGTTGTTGATGTCCAGCAGCGTCACCGCGTCGCCGGTGATGCACGCGCCGATGTACTCGCTCAGCGCGCCGTAGATGTCCACCTCGCAGGCGACCGGAATGCCGCGGGAGGCCAGACGGGAATTGACGTAGCACGGCTCAAAGCCGAACTGCTCCGGGAACGCCGGCCAGCACTTGTCGGCAAAGGCCACGTACTCCCTCGCGCCCTTGTGGCTCTCAGCCCAGTCCAGCAGCGTCAGCTCAAACTGCGCCATGCGCTCGAGCAGGTCGGTGTAGATCTTGCCGTCCATCTCCTTCTGCATGTCGGCCACGACCTCCGGGATGCGCGCGTCGCCGGCGTGCTGCTTGTAGGCCACCAGCAGATCCAGCTCGGAGTTCTCCTCGATCTCCACGCCCAGCTCATACAGGCCCTTGATCGGCGCATTGCAGGCGAAGAAGTCCTGCGGACGCGGGCCGAAGGTGATGATCTTGAGATTCTTCACGCCGATGATCGCGCGGGCGATCGGCACGAACTCGCGGATCATGTCCGCGCACTCCTCGGCGGTGCCCACCGGATACTCCGGGATGTACGCCTTCAGATGGCGCATGCCCAGGTTGTAGGAGCAGTTCAGCACGCCGCAGTAGGCGTCGCCGCGGCCGTTGATCAGGTCGCCGTCGCCCTCGGCCGCCGCGATGTACATCGTCGGGCCGTGGAACTTCTTGCACAGCAGCGTTTCCGGCGTCTCCGGGCCGAAGTTGCCCAGGAAGACAACCAGCGCGTTGACGCCGTTTGCGCGCACGTCCGCAATCGCCTTGACCGCGTCCTGCTCGTTTTCCACGGTGATCGGGCACTCATAGATGCCCTCGCCGTAGGCGGCGACGATGTTCTTGCGGCGCTGCGTGGACAGCGCGATGGGGAAGCAGTCGCGGGAAACCGCGATGATGCCCAGCTTTACCTCAGGAATGTTCATGGTACATTGTCTCCTTTCATCTTGTCGGTGTCAAATTACAGGTATCGAGCGATGTCGATATTTTCTCCGGTCAGGCCAACCTTTGCGCCGCTTTTCGCCTCGTCGGATTCGGGGTGCGCCAGCAGCCACTTGTTGCGCGCGGTCATGATTTCGTCCTCCGGGGTCCGGTTTTCCATGTCCGGGCGCTCGGTGTTGGTCAGCCACGGCAGGGCAACCAGCACGCGGAAGCCCTTGCCCGCGTCACAGTGGCAGGGCGCATAGTGCAGCGTGGTGGCGAAGACCTCCACGAGCACCCCGGCAGGCACCCTGAACGCCTTGACCTTGGCGGTGTCCAGCAGGCCATTCTCGATTTCTTCCTGTTTCGCCAACAACAGGATAAAATCCTCCGTACCCAGATTAAATTCGCTGTCGCGATGGTATTCCAGGCAGTTGAGGCGGGTATTGTGGCCGTTGCACCAGCCCAGCTGGACGGGCATGCCGCCGAAGCAGTGCTCGGAAATCTCCATCTCGGCAGGCAGCTCCTGCAGTGCGGGATCCGTGGGCACATAGCCCACGCCCTCCGGCAGCGGCGTCGTCTTCAGCGCGGCGAGGATCTCCTGCACCGCTTCGTCAAGGCCGGTGACGACCTGACCATAGGCCTTGAATTCAGGATCAAAAACAGAGTAGATTTTCATGGTGTTCTCCATTTCGTTGGTGATCTCAGGATGCTTCGTCGTTTTCGGTGATCCGGTCGCCGGCGGCGGATTTTCTTCCCTTCCGATATTGCATCAGGGTATAGGCCGCGAAGGCCGCGCCCGCCAGCGCCAGCGCGCCGCCGGCGCAGTACGCCGTCAGATCCGACATAGCGCTGCTGCCGCTCATCTGCGTTTTGCAGATATCCCAGCCCAGATAGACCAGATATCCACATACCAACAGGCGAAGCATGATCCGGGTGTCTTTGTTCATGCGCGCCCTCCCGCTCACAGGATGCGCGGATACAGCTCCTTGAGCGCCGGATAGATCTGGCGGAACTGCTGGTATCTCGCCTCATACCGCGCGGCGATAGCCGGGTCAGGCGTCACCGTTTCAGAGACGGTGACCAGCTTGCGGCAGACCTCCTCCACGCTGTCGTAGGCGCCGCAGGCTACCATCGCCAGCATCGCGCCGCCCATGCCGGGGCCCTGCTCCGAGGCGGGGATCGTCAGCGGCATGTTCAGCACATTGGCCATAATTTTGCGCCACAGCGGGCTCTTCGCGCCGCCGCCGCAGAGCATGCTGCTTGCAAGCGGAATGCCCAGCGATTTGGCGACCTCCACGCTGTCGCGGATGGCGAAGGACACGCCCTCCAGCACCGCCTGCGTCATGTCCGCGCGGCTGGTGTCCATGCTCATGCCGATGAACGTGCCCCTCGCGTTGGTGTCGTTGATGGGGCTGCGCTCGCCCATGAGGTAGGGCAGGAAGTAGACGTGGTTTTCGCCCAGCTTGTCATCCGTGATGGGTGCCTGCTCGGCGGTGTAATCGGAGGTCCGGAAGATTTCGTCCATCAGCCACTTGTTGCAGGAGGCGGCGGAGAGCATACAGCCCATCAGGTGATATCCGCCGTCCGCGTGTGCAAAGGCATGCAGCGCGTTGTTCGGATCCACGCCGAACTGTTTGGAGGAGATGAACACCGTGCCGGAGGTGCCCAGCGAGATGTTGCATCCGCCGTCGCCCACCACGCCGGTGCCCACGGCGGCGGCGGCGTTGTCGCCTGCGCCGGCGCAGACCTTCACGCCCTGCGGGAAGCCCAGCAGCTGAGCGATCTCCGGCTTGAGCGTGCCGACCGTCTCATAGCTCTCATACAGCGCGGGCATCTGCGCCTCGGTGATGCCGCACAGCTCGAGCATTTCCTTCGACCAGCGCTTGTGTGCCACGTCCAGCAGCAGCATGCCCGAGGCGTCGGAATAGTCGCAGCAGTGCACGCCGGTGAGGACGTAGTTCACATAGTCCTTGGGGAGCATGATCTTCGCAATTTTTGCGAAGTTCTCCGGCTCGTTTTCCTTCATCCAGAGGATCTTCGGCGCGGTGAAGCCGGCGAAGGCGATGTTGGCCGTCCGCTCAGAGAGCGTCTTCTTGCCGATCACGCCGTTCAGATAGTCCACCTGCGCGGCGGTTCGGCCGTCGTTCCAGAGGATGGCCGGACGGATGACGTTGTCGTCCTTGTCCAGCACCACCAGACCGTGCATCTGGCCGCCGGTTCCGATGCCGGCAATCTTGCTCTTGTCGCAATTTGCCGTCAGCTCCTGCAGGCCGGAAAGCACCGCCGCCTTCCAGTCCTCGGGCGCCTGCTGGCTCCAGCCGGGCTGGGGAAACTCCAGCGGATACTCCCGCGTGACCTGCTGATGGATCACGCCGAGCTCGTCCATCAGCAGCAGCTTGACCGATGAGGTGCCCAGGTCAATACCGATATAATACATAGCAACCACTCCATCCGTAAGGAAAGTCAATGGGAATCTGATTTACTTGGACTCCTGCTTCTTGGAGACCACGTCGAAGATGACGGCCACCAGCAGCACCGCGCCCTTGACCACCTTCTGGTAGTTCTGGTCGATGCCCATGATGCTCATGCCCAGGTTGATGACGCCCATCAGCACAGCGCCGACGATGACGCCGGCCACGGTGCCCACGCCGCCGTAAGCGGACGCGCCGCCGATGAAGCAGGAGGAGATGGCGTCCATCTCATAGTTGGTGCCGTAGGTGGGCTGCGCGGAGGCCATGCGGGCGATGGTCAGGATGCCGGCGAGGCCCGCCAGGAAGCCCATGTTGGTGTAGGCGAAGAAGTAGATCTTGCGGGTATCGATACCGGAGAGCTTGGTGGCCTTCTCATTGCCGCCCACGGCGTAGAGGTAGCGGCCCATGGTGGTCTTGGAGGTGATGTACGCGTAGATGGAAACCACCAGCGCTACCCAGATCAGCGCGGTCGGGATGCCCTTGTAGCGGCTCAGGCTGATGAAGAAGAACAGTACCACCGCGATGATGGCGGCATTGCGCAGCACCATGGCGTACAGGGGCTCCAGCGCGTAGCCCTTGCTCTTGCGGCTGGCGCGGGTGCGCAGCGCCCAGACGACCATCAGCAGGCAGACCGCGATGCCCACCGCCAGGCACAGCAGGTTGATGCCCTCGCCGCCGAACGGATCGGGGATGTAGCAGTTCGCGCCGCCGCCGAAGAGCACCTTGAAGGTGGCGTTGTTGACGGTCTGGGTACGGCCCTGCAGGATCACGTTGGACAGGCCGCGGAAGATCAGCTGACCGGCCAGCGTGGTGATGAAGGGCGGGACGTGAATGTAGGCGATGCAGTACGCCTGGAACGCGCCGACTGCCAGGCCGATGGCCAGCATGATGATCACGGCCAGGAACAGGTTCATGCCCTGCGCCATGAGCAGCGCGCCGACAGCGCCGGTGAAGCAGACCACGGAACCGACGGACAGGTCGATGTTGCCGCCGGTGAGGATGCACAGCAGCATGCCGGTAGCCAGGATGAAGACGTAGGCGTTCTGCGCGATGAGGTTGGTGATATTCTGGGGCAGAAGGATTTTACCGGAGGTCTGCCACGCGAAGAACAGAACCACCAGCACCAGAATCAGGATCATGGTATTCTTCTGGAGCCAGGCCATAACTTTCTGCTTTGTCATGATGCACTTTTCCTTTCATCCTTGCTGGATTTCAAAATGCAGGCCATGATGGCCTCCTGAGAGGCGTCCTCCTGCTTGAATTCGCCGACGATGCGGCCCTCGTTCATCACATAGATGCGGTCGCTCATGCCGAGGATCTCGGGCAGCTCCGAGGAGATCATGATCACGCTCTTGCCCTGGGCCACCAGATCGTTGATGATGCAGTAGATCTCGTATTTTGCGCCGACGTCGATGCCGCGGGTCGGCTCATCCAGAATCAGAATATCCGGATCCGTGAACATCCACTTTGCCAGCAGCACCTTCTGCTGGTTGCCGCCGGAGAGATTGCCCACATTCTGGCTCACGCCGGTGCACTTGGTGCGCAGCTTCTGCCGGTATTCATCGGCCACGCTGTGCTCCTTGTCCTGGTCGATGACGCCCCGGTTGGAGACGCCGTCCAGATTGGCCAGGGTGGTGTTCACCTGAATGGGATTGGAGAGGATCAGGCCATTGCCCTTGCGATCCTCGGTGACATAGGCCAGGCCCGCCTTGATGGCGGCGCGGCTGTTCCTCAGGTGCACCTCCTTGCCATTGATGGTCAGGCTGCCGCTGATGCCCGAGCCGTAGCTCCGGCCAAACAGGCTCATGGCCAGCTCGGTGCGTCCCGCGCCCATCAGGCCGGAGATGCCGATGACCTCGCCCCTGCGGACGTTCAGACTGACATTGTCCACGACCTTCTTGTCCTGATAGATCGGATGATGAACGGTCCAGTTCTTGACCTCCATGGCCACCTCGCCGATCCTGACGCCGGAGCGCTTGGCGAAGCGATCCTCGATGTCGCGGCCGACCATGCCTCGGATGATCCGGTCCTCATCGATGTTGTGGGAGGCGTTTTCGATGGTCTCGATGGTGGCGCCGTCGCGGATGACCGTGATGCGGTCCGCCACATAGGAGACCTCGTTGAGCTTGTGGGAGATGATGATGCAGGTCATGCCCTCCTGCTTGAAGCGCAGCAGCAGGTCAAGCAGCGCGCGGGAGTCCTCCTCGTTCAGGGAGGAGGTCGGCTCGTCCAGAATCAGCAGCCGGGCCTTCTTGGCCAGCGCCTTGGCGATTTCCACCATCTGCTGCTTGCCCACGCCGATGTCCTTGATGAGCGCCTGGGAGGATTCCTTCAGGCCCACGATCTTCAGGTATTTATCCGCCTCGGCGTAGGTCTGATCCCAGTCAATGGCGTAGGATTTGCCGCGCTCATTGCCCAGGAACATGTTTTCGCCGATGGTCATGTAAGGGACGAGCGCCAGCTCCTGATGGATGATGACGATGCCCTTTTCTTCCGAATCCGAAATCTTGGAAAACTTGCAGAGCTGCCCTTCGTAGACGATGTCGCCCTCATAGGTGCCGTAGGGATAGATGCCGCTGAGCACGTTCATCAGCGTGGACTTGCCCGCGCCGTTTTCGCCCACCAGCGCGTGGATGGAGCCGCGCTCCACCTGCAGGTTCACGTTGTCCAGCGCGCGGACGCCGGGAAACAGCTTGGTAATGTTCTTCATTTCCAGGATATAGTCTGACAAGGTATCACCTCATTCTGCCCGCTTAAGAAAAGCCGCCGGAGCGCTTCGGAATACGGCCACTCCGCAGCCGCTCCGGCGGCCTTTTTTCATTGTCCTCAAAAGGATTGGGCAAGGCAGGCCGACCTGCCTTGCCCAATGTATCAGCAAGAACTCAAGCGTCTTACTTGAGCTGATCCTCGGTGTAATAGCCGGACTCGATGAGCAGCTCGTTGATCATATCCGGGGTGCAGGCGACCGGCTCGCACAGGAAGCTCGGGATGACACCGGTGCCGTTGTCGTAGGTGGTGGTGTCGTTGATGGGCGGCTCGGTGCCCTTCATCAGCGCGTCAACCATCTCGACGACCTTGGAGGCCAGGGTACGGGTATCCTTGAAGACGGACATGGACTGGGTGCCGGCGACCATGTTCTTCACGGAGGCGATGTCGCAGTCCTGACCGGTCAGCACCGGGTACGCGCCGGTGTAGGAGGAAGCCAGCGCGTTGGCAACGCCCAGCGCGGTGGAGTCGTTGGAGGCCAGCACGGCGTCCAGCTGGGTGCCGTCGGCGTAGTAGGTGCTCAGGATGTTCTCGAAGCGGGCCTGCGCGGCGTCGGTCGCCCAGTTGGCGGTCGCGACGGTGGCCTTCTCGGTCTGGCCGGACGGGGTCTTCAGCGTGCCGGCGTCGATGTACGGCTTCAGGACGGAGATCGCGCCGTCGAAGAAGAAGTTGATGTTGTTGTCGCCCGGGTCGCCGGTGATGTACTCGATGTTGAAGGTCTTGTCGCCCGCGTTCTCCAGGTCAAGCGCCTTCACGATGAATTCGCCCTGCTTCACGCCGACGTTCCAGTTGTCGAAGGTGGCGTAGTAGGACACGGCGTCGGAGTTCATGATCAGACGGTCATACGCAATGACGGGGATGCCGGCGGCCTTGGCCTGATCCAGCACGGTGCCCAGCGCCTCGCCGTCGATGGAGGCGATCACCAGGGCTTCACAGCCGCCGGCGATCATGTTCTCGAGCTGGGAAACCTGGGTGGCAATGTCGTTGGCCGCGTACTGCAGGTCAACGGTGTAGCCGGCGGCTTCCAGTTCCTTCTTCATGTTCTCGCCGTCCTGATTCCAGCGCTGCAGATCCTTGGTGGGCATCGCAACGCCGACCAGCTTGCCCTCAGCGAAGGCGGAGCAGGCGACCAGGGCCAGAGCCATGACCAGGACGAGGGCTACGATCTTCTTCATACGATTTTCCTCCTCAAAGAGTTTTTTTGTTGGAGCGATCAGCAGGACTGCTGTCTCCCCTGTCTGGTCATCATCTTAAATCAGTTTTACATAAATGTCAATGACCTATATCCAAATTTTATACGCATTATACTTATCTAATAAATTTCTAATCATCTATTTATATGAATCGACCACTAAATTATTCAATTCCCGATCATCTTTTGAAAACTTTTAGTTTTCTGATTTATAAAAGTATTTTTATACAGAATAAACACGATCGTATCAGCAGATTTCATCAAAAGCGACAGAAGCACGGAGCGCAGCCTCGAGAATCTCATGAAGATACGCCTATGGGTTGATGCAAGCTGCTAGTCGGCACAATCCTCTTATTCTAAAAAAGCAGCAGACACGCACCGTCTTCCTGATGCATGCCTGCTGCCTGTCAATGCTCATTCTTCTCCGAGCGCATCAATCCGGCTGTCTCTGATCACGAACCCTGTTGTGTAGGGCACTGCGTCGGCCAGGACCGACGGAATCCACCGGCTGTAAATCGTCCCCGCGCCCAGCTCGATCATGATCCCGCAGCCGGGATGCGCTTTGAGCGCGTCCGCATAGCGGCTCAGGGTCCCGTGCGCACGGCAATCCATCATTTTGAAGTAGAAGTCCTCCGCCAGACGCTGATCCTCCGGCGAAATGCGCTGTTCGCCCTTCAGCTTTTCCACGATTGAGCGGCATCTTTCCTGCTCCAGACTTGTCTGATAGGGTTCAAACCGAAGCAGGTTCGGATCATCTGGCGCGTATTGCCGCGCCCATTCGCTCATGGCGATGCTGCAGGGCCGGTAGGTCAATTCTCCGTCCGCAGTCACCTCCGCATAGCAGCAGGGATAGGAAATCGTCTGATCGACCACCAGCTCGGTCAGGCTGCCCTGCACCGTGACGCACCGCTTGTGGAGATGCCCGCACAGGTACAGCTCAACGCCGTATTCCTCCAGCAGGCGGATGGCCTTCTCCTTGCCCGCAAACACCGTGTTGTGCGCCGTGCAGAGCGGATAATGGCCCGCCGCGATCACCTGAACACCCATTTTTCCCGCCGCCTCCAGCTGCCGGCGCGCCCAGGTGAGCGTCTCATCGGACAGGCTGGCATTGCTCTGCAGGCCCTCATAGCCGTGCGTATCCAGCAGCAGAAGCATCCATCTGCCCAGCAGCACGCTGTAGCTCAGCGACGCAGCGTCCCGGCTGTACGCTTCCCCATAACCAAAGTCCGCGTACAGCTCGGCAAACCGCTCTGGGCTAACCTCGCCGATGTCGTGATTTCCGGGAATCACCAGCACCCTCATGCCGCTTTGCTCCGCCGCCCGCAGCTTTTCAAGAAGCGCCTCATGCTGCGACAGCCGCCCCTGATTGGTGTTGTCCCCCAGCAGCAGTACAACGCCGGTTCCGCTTCTCGCCGCATCCCACAGAAACGCATCGACGATCTGCAAATGATAGGGCTCAAGCGGGTTGACCAGGTTGGTATAGTGAAACGCCGGATTGACATGCAGATCGGATGCGGCGGCAAGGCGCAGCACCGTCTGCTCCGCCGGCGCGTGCGCGCACAGCATCGTCAAAAGAAGGCACAGCATGCGCACAATGGCTCTTTTCATATCCGTTTCCTCATCAAGAAACCAACTTATTGTCTGTGACTGTTTTCAAATCAAAACAGCCCTGTGTAAAGCCACGTCAGGTAACGCTTCGCTCCCTGACTGCCTTTCTTCTAATCGCTTCGCGATAGGAGAACGTTGGGGCCGCAGCCCCAAACCCCGCCTGGGGATTTCATCCCCAGACCCCTTCTTCGCTTCGCGCTTATAGCGCATTTCTATCAGAAAATGCCGTGAAGCCAAAAGCCCTCGCCGCCTGCGCGCAGGCCTCCTCCGGCGTTTCTCCGCACAGCACCCGCCTGCGCGCCTCTGCAAGCGCACCCTTCAGCCCCGGCCCGGGCGCGACGCCCGCCGCCATCAGCATCCCCGCGTCCGGCACGCTCGCCGCCGCGCGCGCATACGCCGCCAATGCGCCCATGACAAACGCTTCCTCGCGGTCGGCGTTTTCCCGCGGCTTGCCGGTGCCGCGCGTATCGCACACCGCCAGCAACGCCAGATCCTGTGCGCAGACGGACTCGTCCAGCAGCATGTTCATCTGCGCCGCATTGGCCCGCGTATAGTAGCCGACGTGCACGCGCATGTGCAGGCGGCACATGTCCTGCGCATAGCGGACCGCCGCCTTCGGCGCGCCCAGCCGCGCGAGCATCGCCCCGCACAGCGGCACGCCCATCTCCGCGTGGCCCGCCGCGTGCCAATTTCCGTGCTCGTCCTGCCGGGCGGAGACCGCCTTGCCCAGGTCGTGCGTCAGCGCCGCGAGCATGAAGTGCAGCGGATGGCTGCTCCTGTCCTTCACCTCCGCGGCCGCGCGCAGCGTGAGCATCGTGTGCTCAAACGCGTCGCCTTCCGGGTGGTGCAGCGGATTCTGCTGCACGCCGCAGAGCGCGGCCAGCTCCGCAAACCACGGCTCCAGCGCATCCGCATCCCGCAGCACGCGGAAGAAAACATCCGGCTCCTGCGCCGTCAGGAGCGCCTTGTTCATCTCGGCGCAGACGCGCGCGGCGCTCAGGCACCCCAATGGCATGCGGCGCATCTTTGTGATCGTCTCCGCGTCCGGCGTGAGATGGAACCGCGCGGCAAACTGCGCCCCGCGCAGCACCCGCAGCGGATCCTCCTCAAAACCGCCGCCCGGTACGGCGCGCAGCACGCCCCGCGCGAGATCGTCCGCCCCGCCCAGCGGATCGACAATCTCGCCCGTCAGCGCGTCGCGCATGATGGCGTTCACGGTGAAATCCCGCCGCAGCACCGCCCGCGCGGGGTCGAGGTCTTGATTCACCGCCACGGCGAAGTCCTTGTGGCCCGGCCCTGTGCGCGTCTCCGTGCGCGGCAGCGCGATGTCGAGCTTCGCGCCCCTGATCGTGTAGATGCCGTAGGCGCGCCCGCTCTCGTCGATCTCGCCAAAGGCGCTCAGCAGCGCGCGCAGCTCCTCCGGCGCGACACCGTGCACCTCGCAGTCGATGTCGGTGCTCTCAAGGCCCAGCAGGCTGTCGCGCACGCAGCCGCCCACCAGCAGCGCGCGCCCGCCCAGGGCATGCACGTCCCGCGCAATCGCGCGGATCATTTCCTGCTGATTCATAGGCGTTCCAGCTCGCCCTGATCCCCGCGCGCGTATGCGCAGGTGAGCACGTCCGCTCTCGCGATGTGCACAGGCCGCTTCCTGCCCGGCAGCCTCGCGCTGAAGCCCTGACCGTCCGCATCGATTTCCGTCACCAGCAGGTTCCTTTTGCCCATCCGGCCGTCCTGCATCAGCACCGCGCAGATCTTTCGCCCGTTTTCCAGCGAGTATCTGAGAAATCTGTCAATCATCGTTCTCCCTCATCGATGCCTGTCGCGTAGACGCGCACGTCCGCATTCTGATAGACCAGGTCGTAGTGCTCGTCGATGTAGGTGAGGTCAACCTCAAACTCGGCGCGCTCATAGTCGCTGACGTAGATGTAATCGACGCCGTACATGTCCAGCACATACGCATACAGCTCGGGATTCTCGTAGAACTTCCGGCAGTTACCCGCGTGCTCCCGGTAGTCAAGCCCGTGGAAGAAGACGTACAGATCACTGCCGCAGATGATCTGCCTGCCCGCCAGCGAGCAGACCGGGTTGATGTGCTGCTGGCCGGTCATGAAGACAGCGTCCTTCTCGGTGTGCCCGTCGATCCACGCGCCGGCCTCCACCGCCGTCTCGGAGAAGAGCTGATAGCCGGAGACGACCTCGCGCGCAATGGACAGACCGCCGGAGAGCATGCTCACGACCATAAACAGCGCGCACAGCACCACCCTGCCGCGCAGGCCGGCCAGGCGCTGCATGAGGATGGAGCCGTAGTCCGCCGCCAGGATCACGGTGAACATGTACCAGATGTAGAACAGCTTGTTGTTGTCGTACTCGTTGGGCTGGAAGAGGATCGTCTCTGCGACGAGGAAGATCGCCGCCATGCCCAGCACGATATCAAGATACCCCCGCCGCCTGGCCTCCAGCACGGCCAGCAGCATCAGGATGAACGGCAGGCCCGCGTTCTTGATCCAGAACCAGAAGTAGCCGTCGATCATGCCGCGCCCGCCGGAGTTGTTCACCCAGTTGAACTGGAAGCGCAGCGAGCCGCCCTCCACCGTCTGCTTCACGGCGCTGCCCAGCACCTGCGGCAGCGCCAGCACCAGCACGATGCCCAGGTACACGCCCGCGCGGGCGAGGATGCCGCGCCAGTCCTCGCGGCCTAAGATCAGCCTGCCCAGAATAAAGCCGCCGGAGAACAGGCCCAGCGCCAGGAACGTGTGCGTGTGCACCAGCGGCAGGCAGCCGGCCCACAGCGCGAGGATCACCGTCTGGCGCATGGAGCGCTCGCGCATGGAGGAGATGAGCAGCATCAGCGCCGGGATGCCCATCGCCCAGCCGCCCAGCAGCGCGCGCTGCGGGATCATCAGGTCGGCGATGACATTGGAAAAGCGCAGGTTGAGGTCCGGCTGATTGGCCGGGGTCTTGTAATAGCCGGTGAAGATCTCCTGAATCTTCTGGAAGTTGTCCCGGCCCGCGAGATCAAAGTCGTACAGAAAGCCCAGGCCGCCGTTGAAGAAGAACAGCAGCGCCGCCGCTGCGACGGCCAGGCGGCGGTTGCCCAGGATCTGCCGTGCCAGGAGCATGTAGCCCGCGTAGGTCAGCGCCATGAGCAGCGTGCCCGGGACGATGACGGCCAACTTCAGATTCATGCCCATCAGCAGCATCGTCGTGCTCAGCGAGTCCGTCAGGTACGGATAATTGAGCGCCGTGCCGTAGAGCAGGTTGTACGTCGGCGGGAATGCCATGTCCCGCATCGAGGTGATGAACGACAGGTGCATGCACAAATCGCCGTAGGTGGACTGCCCGCACCAGGCGGAGCCGTCCGCCGCCGGCATGAGCACATGCGTGTACTGCAGATACGCGGACAGCGCCGTCAGCGGCACAACAAGCGCCGCCATCACCGCCAGCATCTGCCGGTCGTCCTTCGTCATCTGCCTGACCGGCCGGCTGTCGCGGAACCAGATGCTGGCGCCGGCAATCGCCATCAGCAGCGCCGCCGCCGCGTAATGCGCCTTCAGCGTAAAGCCCCACACGTTGGCGCACAGTGCAGGCAGCACCATTTCCAGGAGCACGCCCAGGGCCAAACCCAGAAAAGCCCGCACAAGCGGGCTTTTTGAGGGCAGCTGCATGCGGATGATCGTCATGCCGCCGATGAGAAAGAAAAAGGTATAGATTCCTGCAGCCATGGATTTCTCCTTACTTTGCCTGTCAGTCCCGGATCAGCTGAAGATTCATCTGCTTTCTGCGGCGGTGCGGCACGTCCGTGCCCTCCGTCTGTACGCGCTCCTCTTTCGTATGCTCGTCCGTCTGTGCAGGGAACGGCTTGCGCTCCGTTTTCAGCGGCCTGATGTCCGCCTGCTGCACATCCGCCTTGGCGCGCATCAGGTCGTTGATGGCCTGCTCGCGCCGTCTGCTCTCCTTCTTGCCCGCGCGGATATCGCGCGCCGCCGCCTCCGTGCAGATGGCCTGCCCGATCAGGGACAGATACCGGCTGTGCGATGCAGCCGCCAGGGCGCAGTCCATCAGCACGACGACGACGATCATGATCAGCACCGCCGGCAGCCACATCAAGCCCAGGAATACGCCCAGCGCGCACAGCAGCACACTCAGAATCACCGCTGCGGCGAAATACATCACGCGCACGCGCTGTGCGTTTCTGCGCAGGGCAATGGCCGTCTTGTTCGTCAGGCGAATGGCATCTTTCATCGTCTAAGTCTCCTTTGGGATAGGGGAACGTTGGGCTGCCGCCCAAACCTGCCTGAGGGACATCGTCCCTCAGACTCCCTTCTTCGCTTCGCGGCGGTTTTAATACTACTCTCAAATAAAATCGGCCATGCAATAACCGGCCGTCAGGTAACGCTTCGCTCCCTGACTGCTTTTCTTTGATCGCTTCGCGATATGGAGACGTTGGGGGATTTCATCCCCCAAACCCCTAGCCTGGGGACCAGTCCCCAGACCCCTTCTTCGCTTCGCAGCGGTTTTAAGATAATGTTCATAGGAGCTCACAGGCTCCCTCTTGAGAGCGCTTACGCCCTCAGGCAGGCCTTCAGCAGATCGATGCACGCCTGCACGTCGCGCAGATCGACCGTCTCCGCCTCGCTGTGGATATAGCGGCACGGCACAGAAATCGCGCCCGTCGCGACACCGCCGCGGGTCATCTGCATCACGCCCGCATCCGTGCCGCCGTAGGGCATGACCTCGCGCTGGGTGGGAATGCCGTTCTCCGCCGCGAGCTTTTCCATCAGCTCGACCACGGAGGGCGTGCAGATCACATCGTAGTCCATGATCTTGATGGCCGCGCCCTCGCCCAGCTTCACCGCCATCTTGGTCTTCATCTCCGGCATGTCGCCCGTATCCGTCACGTCGATGGCGATGCCCAGATCCGGCTCAGCCGCGTAGGCCGCGGTCTTCGCGCCGCGCAGGCCGACCTCCTCCTGCACGGAGAAGACGGCGATGATGGTGTTCTTTGTCTTTTCGCCCAGCTCAAGCAGCGCCTGCGCCTGAATGTAGCAGGCAATGCGGTCGTCCATCGCCGGGGAGGCCAGGCGGTGCTCGCCCAGCTTCGTCACCCGCGGCTTCATCACGCACACGTCGCCGATGGACACCCTGGCAAGCGCCTCTTCGCGGTTCTGCGCGCCGATATCGACGTACAGATCGGAGACCTTCAGCTTGTCCTCAGCCTTCTCGTCCGCGCCGATCACGCCACACACGCCGTTTTCAAACACGACGTGACCGCTCACCATCTCGCGGGCGTAGATGCCGCCGACGCTGCACACGCGCAGATAGCCGTGCTTGTCCGCGTCGATCACCGCCAGACCGATGTGATCCATGTGCGCGGACAGCATGATGCGCTTGCCCGTGCCGTCGCCCTGCTTCACCGCGATCAAGTTGCCCATCACGTCGGTGCGCACTTCGTCCACATGACCGGCAAGCGCCTCGCGGATCGTCTCCGCCACGCGGCCCTCATGGCCGGACGGGCCGTAGGCGGTCAGAATTTTCTCCAAAAGCTGCATATTCATCGCCAATCCCTCCTGGCTTCAAACTCTGTAAGCACGGCGAGCGTCAGCGCCTGCGCCGCGTCGATATCGCTTTTCTTGCATACATTCACCGGGCTGTGCGCATACCGGCACGGAATGACGATGGACAGACACGGCACGCCCGCGCCCGCCAGATGAATCTCGCCCGCATCGGTGCCGCCGCTCGCGCCGCGCTTGATCTGCACGGGAATGCCGTGCTTCTTCGCCGCGCACAGCGCCAGCTCCCGCATCGCCTGCGGGATGATCGCGCGCCTGTCCATGAACGTGAGCGCCGGCCCGTCGCCGCAGCGTGTCACCTGCTGATGGCTCTTGGCCATGCCCATATCGTTGGCCGTGGTGGTATCCACGATGACCGCCGCGTCCGGCATGACCCGTCTTGCCGCGATCTTCGCGCCGCGCAGGCCGACCTCCTCCTGCACGGTGAACACGCAGGTCAGGTCGCCCGCGTAATCGCTCTCGCGCAGCGCGTTCAGCAGAATCATGCAGCCCGCACGGTCGTCCAGCGCCCTGGCCTTCACAAAGCCGTCGCCGAATTCACGGTACTCGCTTTCAAACGTCGCGTAGCTGCCGGGCGGGCAAAGGCGCTCGGCCTCTTCCTTGTCCTTTGCGCCGATGTCGATGTAGATGTGCCCGTAGTCCGGCGCCTTCTTGCGGTCCTCCGCGCTCATCAGGTGGATCGCCTTCACGCCGATCACGCCCGGCACGGCCTTCTCGCCGACCAGCACGCGCTTGGACACGGCGCACCGGGGATCGATGCCGCCCACGCAGTCAAAGCGCAGCAGGCCGTCCTCTCCGGCAAAGCGGACGATGAAGCCCACCTCGTCCATGTGTGCCGCCAGCATGACGTGCGGCAGCCCCTCGTCCGTGCCCTTGCGGAAGGCATAGAGATTGCCCATCGTATCGCCGTACACGCGGCCTTCCCGATTCTTCAGGATCTCCTCCGCCTCCCGGCGGATGGCGTTTCGCGCCTCGTCCTCCCAGCCGGAGGGGGCGCGCAGCGCCGTGATTTCACTCAGTAGCATAGCGTTTCCTCCCAGCCCTCATCCAGTGCGCAGACTGCCTCGCACATCAGCAGCGCCTGCTTGCGCATCAGCTCCACGGAGCCAATCTCCACCGTCGTGTGCATGTACTTGAGCGGCAGGCTCATGATTGCGCAGGGCACGCCCAGTCCGGCCACCTGCACCTCCCACGCGTCCGTGTAGCTGTTGCCCGGGGCAACCTCGATCTGTGTCTTCATGCCGAGCCGCTGCGCATGCGCGCGGATCTGGTCGGTCAGCTTCCTGTGCGCATTGGGGCCGGCAAACAGCGTCGTGCAGTCGAGCGGATACGTCTCGCCCTCCTCGCAGCCGGGCATGGTGCCGTGCGTCACGTCGATGATGACGGCCATGTCCGGGCTGAGCCGCTCTGCCGCCGTCAGCGCGCCGAAGGAGTCGATCTCCTCGCGCGCGGAGAGGACGTAGTAGACGTCCGCAGCGTGCAGCCTGCGCCGGATCTGCTGTGCGCAGTGAAGCAGCGTGGCCACGCAGGCACGGTCGTCGAGCGTCTTGCTGGCGACGAGATCGTTTTCAAGCGCCATCGTGCGGCCCGTGAGCTGCACCGGCGTGCCCGCCGGCACCCTGCGCCGGACCTCGTCCGCCGGCAGGCCCGTGTCGATGAACAGCTCGTCAACCGGCGTCACCTGATCGCGCGCGGCGCGGTCGGTCAGGTGCGGCGGCATCGCGCCGATCACGCCGTAGAGCGGGCCGTCCTTGGTCAGGAGCGTCACCTCCTGCGCGGGCAGCGTCTGCGCCGCCACGCCCCTGGAGATGAAGCGGACGCTGCCGTCCTCCTCCACCAGCGTGGTCATCAGGCCGACCTCGTCGATGTGCGCGCAGAGCATGACCTTCGGGCCCTTTCCGCTGCCGCGCTGTACGGCGATCACGCTCTGATTGCGGTCAACCTTCGTCTCGTCGCAATAGGGCGCAAACGCCCCGGCCATCGCCTCGGCGACGGACGCTTCATAGCCGCTCATGCCGGGGATCGTGGTCATTTCCGTGAGAAACTTGAGATAATCCATACAAGACCTTCCTTCGTTTTAACCGCCCCTTCGCTGTGACGAAGGTGATGCTCAGTCCGTATTGCCCTCGCCCGCGTAATCAAGCGTCTGGTTTTCGCAGACGCTCTGCGTCCGGGGATCAAAGTGCATCTGCTCGTGCGTCTCTTCCGCCGAATAGCTCATCCAGTAGCTGGGCACCTGATGCACATAGCCGCACACGCGGCAGCGATAGTAGAACACTTCCATGGCTTTCCTCCTTATCGACTCTGTAAATCTCTCCTGTAAAGCGCCGGTTCCGGCCGCAAAGCAATGGGATTTACATGTCCTGGTCGGTGATGCAGCCGGCATCCTGCCGGTTTATCCGATCGAGCTGCGCAGGATGGAGAGAATCAGCTGGCTGTCAAACATCGGCGCCAGGCGCGAGGCCGCGATCAGCTCCTCGATCTGCGGCACGGGCGCCACTGCCAGCACGATGGGCACCAGCATGAAGAGAATGAACAGCAGCAGCACGCCGCGCACCAGGCCGAACACGCCGCCGATGAGCGCATCCAGATGCCGCAGCACCGGCAGCTCAAAGACATAGCTGATCAGGTGGATGACGAATGTCGCCACGATGTAGGACACAAAGAAGCAGATCAGGAAGCTGAGGATGGAAATCGACACGCTCACAATCGTCTGGCTCAGCAGCTCGGCGATGGTCATGCCCGAGGAAGCGGAGCCAAGGCCTGTGATGAACGCGGCCCTGAACGCGGCAGGCAGGTTCGCGCTTGATAGAATCTGTTCAAGCGCGCCTTCCGTCACCTGAGATACGCTCATCAGCGACAGGTCGAGGCTGCTCACGCGGCTGCCCGCGTCGGTGTAGTACATCAGCGTCTCCACCAGCGTCTCGTTGCCCTTGAGCCATGCGGCCAGCTGAGGGCTCATGGCGAAGGACAGCGCCGCCGCGCCGATGAGCGCCGCCACGCTCAGCACGCCGCTGATGAAGCCGCGGTGCATGCCGTAAATCACGCTGACGGCGATGATCGCCAGAATGAGGATATCGATGATGTTCATGAAATCTCCTTTCGATGAGACAGGATCCTGCTGTTTTCAAATCAGCACATCCATGTGCGAAGCACGTCAGGTAACGCTTCGCTCCCTGACTTCGCTTTCTTTGATCGCTTCGCGATAGAGGAACGTTGGGGGATTTCATCCCCCAAACCCCTAGCCTGAGGGATTTCATCCCTCAGACTCCCTTCCTCGCTTCGCGCTTATAGCCCGTCATCGCGGCAGCTCGACGACGTATATTTCCGAGCCGGAGGCGACGATGGCGCGGTTGTCCGAGATCATGCCCAGCACGCCGGTGACGGCTATGGGCATCGCATGCGCGGTGAACGTCGTCTCGCCGAACCGGCAGACATACAGCGCGTTGCTGGCAAAGCCGTACACGGAATGCGTGCCCAGCGCCGCGGCCAGGCATTCGCTGGGCAGGTGCAGCACGCGGTCCACGCTGCCGTACATCAGGCGGACGTTGTTGATGCGCACACCCTCGCGGCTCTCCTGCGCGGGAATCAGCAGCTGATAGGTCACGTTGCCCGTCTGGCGCACATCCTCCACGGTGTAGCCGTAGATCAGCGTGGGGTTATTTTCCTCGAGCACGCGGTAGTTGTAGTGCATGATCTGGCGTGTGGTGACGACCTCCAGCGTGCCGCCGATTGAATAGACCTTGTAGGCGATGTGTTCGCCCAGGGAGCTCTTGCCTGTGGAGAGCTTGCCGGGCTGGAAGGTCTGCAGCTCGGTGGAGATGACCGTGCCGGTCGTATCCAGGCCCAGCACCCACATCAGCTCGGTCTCCTGCGCGCTCGAGGTGGTGACGGTCTTGAAAAATCCGATGTCCAGCAGCGTCTGGTTGCTGATGGTCACGTTGTCCACGATCTGGCCCGCATCGTTGATGACGGAGACGACGCCGTTGTCCGCCTCGCCCACGAAGACCGCCACATAGCCGCTGCCCGCGCTGGCGAACTGGATCGTATCGGACATCTTGTTGTTGTAGATCAGGCGGCCGCGGCTGTTGAGGATGTACAGGTCATTGCCCGACCAGGCGACGATGCGCTCCTGCGTGGCGTCGTAGTCCGCGTTCGTGCCGATCTGATAGCTCCACTCGTTGCCGCCGGTTGCGGCCATGCAGTGCAGCGTCGTGCCGTCGTAGAAGATCACGCTGTTGCCGAAGGGCGTCACGTTCTGGGAGAGCGTCGCGCCGATGCGCGTCACCCGGCCGATGCTGTCGCGGCCCGTGCTGCTGAGCGCATAGCTCACCGCCAGCACGATGACGACAGCCAGAACCGCCAGCAGCGCCAGCATGCGCAGCTGACCGGGCAGCGCCTTTTTCTTCTTCTTTTTATTGTTCATGCCGTATGTGCTCAGCGTGCTGTTCGCGCCGGTCATATACTTCACGCGCTTCTTGTTGCGATCCATCGTTGATGTTTTGTTCCTTTCCCGCACTTTTCCACTTTTGGAGATTTCCAAAGCCTGCGCCAAAATGCCTTGGCTGAAAAGCGCCCAAAATCTTTTGGCCTGTCTTCCTTTTTGGGCTGTCCAAAACCCGAAGCGCCCATGCGCCGTTTTGGGTTATCCAGCGCTTATCCTGATCTTTTCCACAGAGTTTTCCACACTTTTGTGGATAACTGTGGAGAATTTGTGGATGATTGTGGACAACAACTGTATAAGTCCTTTTTTTCCTGATATTGCTGGAAAAACGTGTCCTTTCCCAAAAGAAAGCCGTCAGGTGCTGAGCACGCCGTTTTCCACATGGTAGACCGCGCCCTGCCGCGCGCCGGCGAGGTCGGACAGATCCGTGCAGGTCACAAACGTCTGCACGCGGTCGATGCGCTCAATCAGCTGGCGGCGCCTGGCCGGATCCAGCTCGCTCATCACGTCGTCGAGCATCAGAATCGGCGCCTCGCCCGTCTCGCGCGCGGCCATTTCCAGCTGCGCCAGCTTGAGGGAGAGCACCGCGCTGCGCTGCTGCCCCTGCGAAGCGAACGTGCGCGCCTCCTTGCCGTTGATCGTCACGCCCATGTCGTCGCGGTGAATACCCACCGTGGTGGTCATCCTTCGCAGGTCCTCGCTTCTGGATGCGCGCAGGCGGGCAAGCAGCTGCTCCGCGGCGTCCGGCGCGTCCACGGTCTGGGAGATGTACCACAGCCGCAGCTCCTCGCGTCCGCCGGTCAGCGAGGCGTGCGCCTTTCCGGCCTCTTCGCTCAGAAAGGCGACGGCCTCGCGGCGATTTGCCGCGATTTCCGCGCCCACGCGCGCAAGCTGCTCGTCCCACATGTCCAGCGTGGGCAGCAGGGACGGATGCCTGGCAATCTCCTTGAGAAGCGCGTTGCGCTGGCTCAGCGTGCGCACCGCGCGCTGCAGGCTGTAAAAGTACTGCGGACGCAGCTGCGAGAGCTGCATGTCCAGAAACCTTCGCCGCTCCGCCGGGCCGTCCTTGACGATGGAGAGATCCTCCGGGGAAAACAGCACGCCGCAGACGTGGCCGAAAAGCTCGCCGATGCGCTCCGCCTGGCGCGCGCCGATGCGCACGACCTTCCTTTTCTTCTGCGTGCGGTGCAAAAGGATCGTCACCTCGTGCGTGCCGTCCATCTGCTGGGTGAGAATCTGCACGCGCGCGTCGTCTGCGCCCCAGCGGATGAGCTCCTCGTCGCGCGGCGTCCTGTGGCTGCGGCCCAGGCAGCACAGGTGCAGCGCCTCCAGGATGTTGGTCTTTCCCTGCGCGTTCGGCCCGGTGAACACGGTCACGCCGCTGTCAGGCGTGATGATCGCCTGCTCATAATTTCTGAAATTTTTGAGACTCAGCGATTGAACGCGCATACCTTTATTTCCTTTATGTTGAACACTGTTTTTAACCGCACAAAGCGCAGAGGGGAGTCTGAGGGATGAAATCCCTCAGGCAGGTCTGGAAGCGTAGCTGTGCGCGCCCAGTGGGCGATACAGCGCAGTGAAGCTTGGGAATCGCAAGGAGCGCCAATGGCGCGACTATGCGAGTTCCCCGGGTCGGCAGCCCAGCGTCCCCAAACGTCCCTTATGCGTTGAACACGCGCACCGGCAGCACCAGATACAGGTAGCTCTCGCCCTCGGTCGGGCAGACCACGCACGGGCTGACGTTGGAATTGAAGCGCATGAAGACCTCGTCGTCGGAGATCGCCTTGAGCACGTCGGTGATGT
>CAMFCQ010000016.1 GCA_945948915.1 uncultured Clostridia bacterium
TGAAGGACGCCGAGCTGGGCCGCACGGTGTGGACGGAATATGACACGAGCGAGCGTCCGATCCGCACGCATCTGATGGAGGGTGTGACCAGCACCTCCACCGGCACGCCGAAGTATACGAGCACGCTGGGCTATGACGAGTTTGGCAACGTGGCTTTCTTCAAGGAGAAGGTGAACAACAGCGCCAGCTACGAGACGGCCTACACCTACAATATCGAAAACCAGCCGACGCAGCTTCGCTTCGGTGCGGACAACCGCAAGCTGACCTATACCTATGATCCGATCGGCAGGCTGTACAAGCGCGTGGCTGTCGGCGCAGCGAACTACACCACTCAGTACGCCTACTTTGGCCCGGACCCAGAGGACACCATCCTCACCACGCCGCTGGTCACGAGCATCACCCAGAACGGCCAGAACTTCTCCTACACCTACGACAACGTGGGCAATATCGCCTCCGAGACGCGCAACGGCCTGACGACGACGTATGTGTATGACAACCTGGGTCAGATCACCCGCGTCAACGATCCGCATGCAAACAAGTCCACGATGTACCTGTACGATCGCGGCGGCAACATGACGGGCTACCTGAGCGCGCCGTACACGCTGGCGCCCTCGATTGACGGCGTCACGGAGATGGTGTTCTACTCCTATGACGATGCCAACTGGAAGGACAAGGTCACAGCCATCGGCGGCAAGGCGATTACCTACGATGCCATCGGCAACCCGCTAACCTATGACGGCTGGACGTTCACCTGGAAGGCGGGCCGCATGCTCGCCAGCATGATGAAGACCGGCACCAACGCGCAGTTCACCTACGACCACAACGGCCTGCGCATCAGGAAGGTCGTCAATGGGGTGACCACCAACTACACGCTGAACGGCAAGAACATCGTCCACGTGACGCAGGGCAGCAATGATCTGCACTTCTTCTATGATGCGCAGAACAAGCCGGCGATGGTTCGCTTCAATGGAACGGATTACTTCTACGTCTACAACCTGCAGGGCGACGTTGTGGCCATGATTGACACTAATGGCACACAGGTGGTAGAATATTATTATGACGCGTGGGGCGCTCCGGTTGCCAAAACCGGCACCATGGCTGCTACGCTGGGCACGGTGAATCCGTTCCGGTATCGCGGATATGTGTACGATGAGGAGACCGGGCTGTACTATCTGAAAGATCGGTACTACAATCCTCTCTGGAAGAGATTTATCTCTGCTGATGAAAAGAGCAAAACTGGTAATCAGCTCTTGGGCGCTAATCTCTATGTGTATTGTTTGAATAATCCGATCGTGATGATCGACCAGAATGGTGACAATCCGGGTGCATTAACACTGATTTCGGAGATGATAGCAACACTTGCTGCAGCTACAGCTGGAATTTCTGGAACGGCTCTTCTTCTTTGGGGAGTTGCGTCTATCGCATTGCTTGGACTATCATACTATGCTGTTGATGTTATACTGTCGAATCTTGCATACGTAAAAGAACAAGCTAAGATCATTGAGCAAGCTGACAGCAAAATCAAGAGAATTGTTCGTAAGGATTCGAAAGAGCGGTACTGGTCTGCAAATCTGAGAAAGGGATATGTCGATATCGGTAGAAATCTCACTTTCAATCAAGCTGTAAAAATGGTATCTTCTGGTAGTAGCGTGTTTACGGTTACTCAGCACGAAGCAAAGGCAGTAGCTCTTGCTGCAGGAGGTAATACCGGCAAAAATAACAAGAGTCTTGAGCCAGAAATTGATAAGGGCAAAGAAAATACACCAGGGTTTTATTGGCATTATCATACATACAACCGTTCTGGTGGACATGTATATTATTTGTTTGGAGGAGAATAATGAAGTACTTTACACCTTACTGGTTTGAAAATGGATGTTTGCCTGTTCCTGAATACGAAGAAAACTTCAAAGCAATTTGCAATAAACTACCTGATGTTATTGATGAGTTCTTTTCTCTTCATGATACACGAATAATTCGTATTCAGTATATTGAAAAAGGATATGCCCGGAACGATATAGCTCTGTTTCTGGATACCAAACATAGTTATACTAAAGCAAAAAAAATTGTATTTATTAATGCCACGTTAAAGTTAGAGGGAGCAATCGAGAATACTTGGTGGATTGCTGAAGAAATCAATACCACTGAAGAAGGGTATAAAATGGAAGTTATGACAATTAATGGCGAAACAGGTGAATATTGTTTCTTAACAATTGAATTCAAGGATATGTTAATCAAGTAATAGCATGGCAATCCCTTTCTGTTTGTCAAAAGCCACTTCGTGCACATGCGAAGTGGCTTCAAATACGTCAAAAAATCAGCAAAGCAGTAAGAGTTGCTCAAGGAAATGCTCCTTGCTCCACACGGAAAGCCTGCCATAAAGCACATCTGCTGCTCTCAATTGAACATTTATACATCCCCAATCTCCAGAAAACCCCCCTTGATTTCACCATTGAAGTCAAGGGGATTTTTTCTGCATTTCCTCAAGAAAGGAGTTTCAACTCATGGAAAGAAAACGATCTGGGATTGTCATCGGCGGCAAACTCAACCTCCGCGAACAACCCACTACCCAATCCAAGCCTCTCGCGCTCATTCCTGATGGCGCACAGGTCACTGTGTCCGACTATGACGCGCAATGGTACAAGACCCAGTACAACGGTCATAACGGCTACGTCATGAAGCAGTTTGTGCAGCTTATGCCCGCTCTGCCGGACGCATGGACATATGGCAAGGTGACCGCCGATCCGCTGAATGTGCGCCGCAGGCCCAGCATTTCCGCGGCGCGCTGGAACGGCCCCTGGCCGAAGGGAAGAATTGCGCTTATCAAACCCTGCGTGGCAGGTTGGTACGAGACGCGCTATCGCGGAGAGGTCGCCTATGTCTCCGCACAGCATGTGCTTCCTCTGGCCGTGGATGTGTCAGATTCGCCTGTGGATCGCATGCAATACATGGCGGCATCTGAAATCGGGCGAAGCGATTCCCGTTATTTCAACGGCTACACCGGCGCATGGTGCCACCGTTTTGCGGACTGGCTGGCCATGCACGCAGGCTTGCCAAAGGACAGAATTCCCAATACCTCCGGATGCGGCAAAGGCATCGTTTGGTTTGCGACCGACGCGAAGAGCGGCGGTTTTTTCTTTAAGAGCGCAGAGCACAAAAAGCGAATGATGCACAAATACGCCGCGCTCAAAGCCCTCGATACGAGCCTGACTGCTGCGGAAAGGGACTTCGTTCCTCAGCCCGGCGACTACGTCTACTTCCGCTGGAGCAACGCCACAAGCAGCGTCTCGGTAAGTCATGTCGGCATCGTCATGGACGTCGAGGACGGCCTGATCATGACGGTAGAGGGCAATGCCGGTGGCAAGGTTGGAGAACGAATCTATGACCTCGATGATTCCCAAATCGTGGGCTATGGCAGGCCCATCTATCCCCTCTCAGAACCCCGGGACTGAGTTATCCACAAACCATGCACATTTTTTCGCTTTTTGTGCATGGTTTTTTCACTCCACAAAGCCTCTGAGAAACGATATACTAAACCCATTAAGCACAGGAGGAACGCCATGAAAAAAGCTGAATGGATACTGCGCTCGCACCGTGAGCATTTGGCGACTGAAAAGCTCCTGGAAGCCAAGCTGCAGCAGGTGCTCGACATTTCTGAAGAAGAGAAGGATGACTACATCGAAGCGCAAATGCTGAAGCACGCCCAGATCGATGGGATGCCACGGACTTCGTGTCAGGAAAGCCGAACAGAAAGAATAGCGCTCTCCTATATGGCTGATCTGCGGACAGAACGCCAGGATCAAGAAGCAAAGCTGCGCAGCGAATTGCAAAAGACACGATATTACCTGCGCATCTATGATGCTTTGATGGCGAGCCTTACACCTGAGGAATCGTGGCTTGCGCAGGAACGATACGTCAATGGAAAATCATTGGGGCGCTTGCTGTTGGAAATGCCCGATGAAGTGGGCATCCGTTCAAAAACGACACTCAATAAGCGGTGCGCCCAGACAATTGATAAGATTGATGGCTTGCTGGCGAAAATCGCATAATGCGATTTAAGGAGTTTGGGCAATTCTATAGAAGAAGGAATAATGCTTGTTGCTGATTCGAGATAACCACTTGCATGTTTGAAAAACACATTTGTGGTCATTTGAAACAAAGATTCACGCAACGTTCAATAGCTTTGATGATTTCGGAATACAAGTTTTCGATGCTGGGTAACAGCGACCATCCTAGAGAGAGCTGAGAAAAATAGTGCAATGGAGAAGACTGGGGTGAGTGTTTGAAAAGGATGAGGGACTATAAAAAGACCCAAGGCAAAACATCCTTCAATGGCGATGAGTGTACGAGAACGCTTAACAAACTGGGGTGCTTGTTTTACTAAATATGCTTTATTTGGATGTAACACAAGAGGAAACTGCCAAAGAAGAACAATGGAGATGACTGTAACGATGATTTGTGCATACGTCGGATACGGTAAGGTCAAAAGGAAAAACGAGGTCACAATACCTATGACCATAGTTAGAAAGCAAAGCGAATGGGAGTTTGCGTGATAACCGCCGCCCAAAGACTGATTTAGATAGTATACAACAATCAAAAAACAGGCTTCAAAAAAGAGTCCGCATAAGGCGCCAATCAAGATAAGACCAAGGGTGCTGAACAAAGTGTACAGTGCGATATCAAAACCATAAACATAGATATCACGATCCGTCGGTGAGGGGGATATAATTTTGCGGGATTCAAGGAAACGGACAATTGAATCGGCGAGATTATGCATTTTTAGTTCTCCTCTGATGGGTAGGGTAATGTGACAATGGAGATAAAAGTATTGTTTTGAACTTCAAAGCTGCAAAATCCATCAGCCTTCTCAGCAATAGATATAATGCTAGGTATACCCAATCCATGGGTCTCGGAGGTCTGGGACTTTGATGTCAAAAATATGTTGTTGTGTTTGACGATTGCTGAAGCTGTAGCTGGATTCTCGCATCGTATTGTAAACATATTCCAAACGCGGGAAAATGTAAGTGAAATCCATTTGCTTTTGTTTGGAGGCTTGATGCGCATACAACCTTCCATGGCATTGTCAAGTAGGTTGCCAACGATTGCACAAAAATCTATTTCAGATATGGGCAGATGGTTTAATGGGCATTGTTCAAGTTGTAACTCGATCCCATTATTCTTGCATGTTATGGATTTTGCGGTGAGAAGTGCGTCGACTGCGACGCTTCCGGTTAGATAGCCTTCTTGTTTAGCGATTTGCGATTTATAGTCATCAAGATAGGCTTTAGCAGCATTAGAGTTACCGCTTAAGATGAGTTGTTCCAATGTTTGGATATGGTGACGGCTATCGTGCTGTTGCTTGAGCATATTTGCATACATGTCTTGAATGACTAACTGATGCTCTTTTGTTTGTTTCACATGATTTAGTGCAATCTGTGCATGATATGCGCGCTCGGAGATGGAAGTCATTAAATAAAACAGCGAAACGGAAAAAACAGAACAGAGAATAAGAAAAGCATAGGATAACAAAAAAGGTGAATCAGTAGGATAGACTTCCTGGATTTGCAGCGAGAATATGGTCTCGATAACAATAAGTAAAGAGATGTTTGTCAGCAAGAACAGGATGAGCGCCGACCAATGAAGCGTAGACGTTGTTCGTTTTGCTTTTGAGAAAAAGAATATTTCTATAAAGAGAACGAAATTGGTTGAAAGCACGAAAATGACACGATACTTATTAGAAGACATAATAACTTCATAAGGTATGGAGAAACTTGTGAGGCAAACCTGCAGCATTAGTCCAATGGTTGAAACCGCAACTACTTCTTTGAAGATTACCCATAGCGCGCAGGTGGACCATTTCTCATTAGAAACAAAACGGAGATATATGAAATAGATCAAACCGCCGACGCAATCTGAAACAGGAATATCAAAGAATAGATAGGAAGTTAAAAATGTGGTGTATGAGACAACACATAATACATCTGCTCCTTTGGTACCTTTGGGAATACCTAGACGATTCTTGAAAAAGTACAAATACAAAAAAGATTGGAAAATATTAACTCCAATTTCGAAGGCGATCCAGTTTAAGGAATCCACGACCGTCCCTCCTGATAGTACTTATTGAACGCAGAGCAGAGGCTTGGGAAAAAAGTCTTGGATACGGGAATTTGCTGTCCATTCGACACTATAATACTGTTCTTGGAAAAACGGTGGATGTGGAGAAGATTCACGATAAAGCCACGATGACACTGAATGAAAAGCTGGGCAGGTAAGAGCGCCAGAACATCACGGATTTTTGAACGCATCTTGGGTGTTGCAGAACTTGTGGAGAGATGAAAAGAGAGATAATGCGCTTCGGCTTCGATGTATATGATTTCGGAGTGCTTCAATATATAACGCTCATCAATGGCATTAATAACAAATCTATTCTCGGTTAAGAGCGTAAAATGACGGTATGCGGTATCCATGCAATTAAGAATATCGTTTTCTCGAACAGGTTTGCGAAGGTACCGCATGGCATTTACGAGATATCCGTCATACACATAGTCATCATAGTTTGTCACAAAAACAATCGGTACATCGTGGTCGCAAGCTCGAATCCTTTGGGCAAGCAACATACCACTGAGTTCCTTCGGAATCTGGATATCCAAAAAGAGCAGATCAACACGCAATCCATCTATCCAATACTCCAATAGATCTTCGGATGATGAAAACTCTGAACAGCGGATGGAATGGTTGTTGTGCAAATCGCACCATTTGCCGATAGCCAGTTTGATTGCTTCACGGTAATAAGCCTCATCATCGCATATGACTACATGCATCACTGATAGATTCCCCCTTTTGGGTTGATCATAACGCACGATTTAATTGTATATTAGTTGTCAAGGCGGAAATTGTCAAGCATAAAAGAGGCGACGTATGTTATTGTACGTCGCCATTTTACTTTGAAGATGATAGGTTAATAAAGACTTGAACCATTGCGCTGATTCGTTTTTGATCCTCTTTGCAGAGAGAACCGATGTAAATTGAAGGAGTGTCTTCCTTGCCGAGAAGGTAATCAGCACTGACACTAAACACTTGGCAAAGCCGAAGAATATTCTTTGCGGATGGTTCAGAATCTCCGGATTCCCATTTTCTCACTGTTTTCAGATCAACTTGTAATGCCTTTGCGAGTTGTGCCTGCGACCATCCAGTTTGACTGCGAAGTTTAGCAATTCGGGTAGCCAACATCATTACTCACCTCTGGAATAATCATACCCCAAAGTTGGGAGAACTGTCGTCACTATATTTTAGAATAAAAGTCTCGATATGGGGTGTGGAAAAGGTAACATATGCCTAAATCGAAGCAGAATATGCCAGTTATGGAATATAACAAACATTTTGCTGTATACTAAACCCCAAAAAAGGAGGTGAGATTGTGAACGAACTGTTGGCCCTTATTGCGGAGTTTGCTTATTTCTATGGTAAGAATGGAGCTGGCATCCCGAGTCAGCATGGCTCTTATGAGGGCGAAGTTCCTCAGGTTCTTCGCGATGGTGACGGTAACTAAAGTGAAAAATCAAAGAAGGCGCTGTCTCGAAATGGCTAAATCAAGCCATGAGAGGCAGCGTCTTTTTCTGCGTCAATTTAGGGAAAACGAAAAACAGAGTGCAGAACGAAACAGCACTCAAGGTACAGTTTTCAGAGAGATTTCGAGCAGATTGGATTATAACCTGGTAGGAAAAGACAACGCAATGATATGGGAACCTCCGACGCTCCTGCTTTGGACTTTATGATGCAGACGAAGGATACTGAGTGCGAGGCTGAGCAGCAGTCATTTGGCAGTGCCTTCGTATGAACACGAAGCAGAAGACGCTCGAAATCAAGATCTTGCTTCACATAAGCAAAGTTGCCTTCGACCTGAATGGAACGGTTCATGCGAAACAAGCAGCTCTTCGGAGAAGAAATCTTTGCTTCCATGAGGGCGTTTTCTTCATGCTCAGTTTTTCGGCGTCTTTGAGGAATCAAAGATGCCGTTTTTGTTTCTCATGATGGTCACAGATTCGACGGTCCGATGGAGTGATACTCTCGGATGCTAAAGCACAACATCGAATCTCATAGGATACTCTTTGGCCATAGGTCAGAGTTATTTACTCTATATTCATGGTGTTTCAATATCAAAGTGCGAAGGTTCAACAAGCCTTTCTCACGTTGTCGTTCTCCTCCTTCGATTCGTTGTGGAAACCCAAGAAGAATCAAATGAAGGGAGAAACACATGAAAAGAATTAATCTTCAGGAGCTGTATCCCGATGCCTATACGTCGGATCATTTTGTTGATGTGCCGGATGAGGTTGCGGCAGTTTTCAGCTCATTTGAGCGAATGGAGAAAGCCTATAAACAGCGTACTTATTATCATAAGGCATATTATACGCTCGATTGCTCTGACGGCATTGAGCAGAACGTCGTGTTTCGCTCTCTTTCACCGGAAGAAATCTATGAAAGAAAGATGACGAAGAAACAGCTTCATGCTGCGATTTTGTCACTCCCTGATAAACAGGCTAAGCGGATCTATGCACGCTATATCCTCGGTATCAGTATAGCAGATATCGCAAAGGCAGAAGGAGTCAGCAGAGTTGCCGTTAACGAGTCGGTTATCAGAGGAATGCATGTTCTTTCGCGTAGAATAAAAGATTTTTGACTTTTTTATCAAGAACATTTACATTTGCCCTCAAAAACCTAATGGTTAATGAAGGGAGTATTTCCTGAAGCACATTGACAACTATATACAACGCTAGGGGGACAGTCCCCATGCAGTGGAGCGGAAAATGGAGCGGCGCAGTGATGGCAAAGTCTGGAGCGACAAACGCATTTCATTGAACCTGCTGTGGCAGGCAGGGCGCGACGATGCGGCATGGGAATAATGATACTTCCTCACGGCCCCTTATGGACTTAAGGGGAGTTCCTGCGGTGCTCGCTTGTCCACAGGACAGCGACATTGGCGGGGCTATGTTGTGAATGTGCCGTTCACACCTCAAAGCGTTGAATATCATCTCATTTTGATATGTTGGAATGCAGTGAATACTGTATGGGCATCAGAAGCCGTGCGGCAGGGCAGGACTCTGCCGCATCCTTCTGATGCCAGAACGTTGCTTATTGCAGTAAGGGGTTAGGGAGATGAATGGATAAAACAAGGACAATTTGAAGAAAATCCGGATGATGGAGGTGAAGCAGATGGATGAATGTCTTGATGCTGCATTTAGGCAGGCGTGGCTGAATTATGCCAATAAAACTCTGCTTGACATGGGGCTGATCACAGAGCAGGAATACCAGAAAATGGCGGTAAAACTTGCCAATTCGCTCGCAAGTTTGCGGAATCCTTCGCAAGCATGATAGAATTGCGGTATCAAGCCAGGAGGGTATAGCTATGAACGTGTATGAAGTCCGCAAAATGCTCCAGCATAAACCCATCACGGATATTCCGCTTCGTGTGGTATCCTATTGCAGGGTATCGACAAAGTCGGCGGAGCAGGCGACATCCATCGAGAATCAGGTTGAGCACTATCGAAAAAAGATCCAGAGCATTCCGGCGTGGACATTTGTCGGCGAATATGTCGATAACGGCATTTCAGGCACTTCCGTAAAGGCCAGAGTGCAATTCAACAGAATGGTGGAGGATGCGCAGACCGGCAAGTTCGATCTCATCGTGACAAAAGCTGTTTCGCGCTTTGCCAGGAATACGCTGGACAGTCTGATGTTTTCGAGGAAGCTACTTGAAGTGGGTGTGGGCATCTGGTTTGATACGGACGGTATTCTGAATCTTGACAAGGACGGAGAACTCCGGCTTTCGATTTTCTCCGCCTTGGCTCAGGACGAGTCTGCAAAAAAGTCGGAGTCTGTGAAATTCGGCCTTCATGAGGCAATCAAGAAGGGAACCGTCTTTGGATTTGACAATATGTTCGGATATCGCAAAAAAGACGGGAAGCTGATGATTGATGAAAAAGAAG
This sequence comes from uncultured Clostridia bacterium, assembly GCA_945948915.1. Lineage (GTDB taxonomy): Bacteria > Bacillota > Clostridia > Christensenellales > Aristaeellaceae > Ventricola. The sequence goes on from CAMFCQ010000016.1 coordinate 9,981, forward strand.
CCCCTGCAATCAGAAAGCTCTTTGAACTGTATGCGACAGACCAATACAGCATGAAGCAGATTGAGCAAATCCTGTATAGCGATGGATTCCGCAACCACAACGGCAACAAGCTTTCTCATGCAACGATGGCGCATATCATCAGGAATCCGAAGTATAAGGGATACTTCTGCGGGAACAAGGTGACGGTTGAAGACATGTTCTCCAAGAAAATGGTGTTTAAGCCGGAAAAGGAATGGGTAATGTTCAAGGATGAGAGTATCGTGCCGGCGATTGTCAGCGAGGAACTCTGGGAGAAAGCCAACGCTGTGCTGGCTGTGCGGAGTCTGGACGTCAAGCAAAGGCAGAACAAGTGCAACCGGCCGAATCTGATGACAGGTAAGCTGTACTGTGAACATTGCGGCAGGCTGTATCATCGTAAGATGTCCAGAACGAACAAGGGAATAGCGAACAGCTCATGGGTGTGCGCCGGAAAGATCGAACACGGTGCGTCTTCGTGTCCGTCACGGTATATCTATGAGAGCGAACTGAAGACGGTACTCTACGAGACATTCAGAGGGGACAAGTTTAACGTCGAGGAATGTGTGGATTTGTATGTAGAAGCGTTTCAAACGCTGATCAGCAACAATGAGACGGGCAGACAAATCGAGGCAGCCAAAAAAGATATGGAGGCGCTGGAGAAGAAGAGAAGCAAGCTGCTTGAGTACAATGTGTTGGGCTCCATTACGGATCAGGACTTTCTGGCAATGAACGAGTCGATTTCGTCAGAGCTTGAGGAAAAGAAAATCCGGATTGCCAGTTTGGAAAGTGAACTGGAGAGAGAAAACAACATTGCAGGCAAGGTGGAGGAAATCCGTGAGTCGCTGATGAAGCTGTCCGGAATTGACAGCCCGGAGATGATTACGGAGGAGTTCATCAAATACTGCATCGACAGGATTGACGTGAAGGTGGAAGGCGATGTCCTCAGGCTGACGATCAGCCTTGTTACGGGGAAATCGGCGATCAAGCAGCTCGCAGCTCTTCGTCCGGGTCAAAGAAGCTTGGTCATGTAGCCGCCGATGTAGCCGGCCTGACGGGACGGCAGGTCGCCGTTGTAGCCCTGCTTGAGGTTGATGCCCAGCTCGGAAGCGATCTCATACTTCATCTGGTTGAGCGCACCCTTGGCCTGCGGCACGACGGTGCGGTTGCTGCGGCTGGAACCGGAAGCGTTCTGCGCGTTCTGCTGGCCGCCCATGTTCTGCTGCTGCTGCGCGCCCATGTTCTGATTCTGAGCGTTCATGTTCTGATTCTGGTTCTGATACATAGGAAGAAGTCCCCTTTCTCATCTCACAGTCCGCGATGGGCCGGAAATCAGAAGCCCTGGCCCGCCATCTGCTGCTCCGCCTGCTCAACCAGGCGCTTGACCATATAGCCGCCGACGTAGCCCGCTTCGCGGGAGGTCAGGTCGCCGTTATAGCCCTGCTTGAGGTTGACGCCCAGCTCGCGCGCGATCTCATACTTCATGTTGTTGAGCGCGTTCTTGGCCTGCGGAACGTTGATCTGATTGCTGTTGCCGTTGCTCGCCATTTCTTTCACCCCCAATCGGTTCACGCCTAGTGTGGCCGTGCCTGCGCCGCATATCCTGACAGTTTTCGTCACGTTTTCCACGCGCTGACTTCGAAGCTTGATTTTTGAGGGAAAGAGGCGCACGGCAGCATTTGACGGCCGGAATGAAGAAGACGGAGGTCTGCTTTTTTTCGGGAACAGGATTTTCGTCTTTTCAATTCTGCCCGAATGGTGTATAATCGATGATAACGACTTTGATTCTCAGGAGGAATTTACAATGGCTAGAGGCGGTTTTCCCGGCATTCCGGGCGGCAATATGCAGCAGCTCATGCGTCAGGCGCAGAAGATGCAGCAGCAGATGATGCAGATGCAGCAGGAGCTTGATGCGCGCGAGTATGAGGGCACGGCCGGCGGCGGCGCTGTCGCCTGTAAGGTCAGCGGCAAGCGCCAGCTGATTTCCCTGACCATCCAGCCCGACGCAGTGGATCCGGACGACGTCGAAATGCTTCAGGATATGATTCTGGCGGCGGTCAACGACGCGCTCAAGAAGGGTGAGGAGACCCGCGAGGCGGAGATGAACAAGCTCGGCGGCGGCATGGGCGGCATGTTTTAATCATGGCTGGACAGATTGAACCCATTGCCAGAATGGCGCAGCAGCTTTCCCGGCTGCCGGGCATCGGCGCAAAATCCGCGCTGCGGCTGGCGTACCACATCGTCTCGCTGCCGGAGGATCAGGTGCACGAGCTGGCCAGTGCGATCTGGCAGGGCCGCAAGGCGGTCAGGTACTGCTCCTGCTGCGGCAACTACACCGTGGATGATCCGTGCCCGATCTGCGCGGATGAGCGCCGCCACAACGGCGTGCTCTGCGTCGTGCGCGATCCGCGCGATGTGGCCGCGATGGAGCGCATGCGCGATTTCAAGGGCACCTACCATGTGCTTCATGGCACGATTTCCCCGATGGAGGGCATCGGCCCGGAGGACATTCGGATCAGGGAGCTGCTTGCGCGCGTGGGCAGCGAGGAGATCAAGGAGGTCATCCTGGCGACCAATCCGGACATCGAGGGCGAGGCGACGGCAAGCTACATCGCGCGCCTGCTCAAGCCCATGGGCATTCTGGTCACGCGCATTGCGCACGGGCTGCCGGTCGGCGGCGATCTCGAGTATACCGACGAGGTGACGCTTGCCAAGGCGATCGAGGGCCGAAGGGAAATGTAAACAGGAGAGAGGCGAAAGCCTCTCTCAGACCGTCGAGAAAGCGTTGCCAACGGTCTGTCGCTGCAAGTCTGCTATCGCATCCTTGCAGCGGATAAAGCATCTTTTCTTGCGCGCCGCGCGCACGGCCAGAAAATGATCAAGGAAGCGGCTTGCAGCCTTCCGGGAAACTCACATAGCCGCACTTTCAGTGGGCCTTGCGATTTCCGGCGATCCGCCTGCCTGTTTTCGCCACTGGCGGCGACAGGCTTCGGCCCCTTCGCAAGCAGTTTTGTCAAGGGGTATTCTTTTAAGAATCCATCAATAGCAAACAGCAATGCCTGTCAACGGACCCGAAACAAGGTTGGGTTACTGCGTTTGGCAGGCGTTGTTATTTTTGGCTCAGAGTGCACCCAAATTGCTCGTCAAGCACAGGTCAAGACATCGCTATACACAGAACGGCTCCCAGAATACATTGGAAGAGAGCTGCAATGCAACGCAAGGGAGGACGTTATCCCGTGTTCAGCTTTCGTTGACGAGTGCACTGGAAGAATCTCTGTTTGTTTTTGCACCGGCATAGACTTGTCGGGGTGATATTGATGATCGAGCAGATGGTTTTGTTTTTCCTTCGGGATGCGCTGTTCTTATTGGGTGTACTCTCGCGGGGCAATGCTTTTCCAAACCCGCTTTCCCGTGAGGAGGAAACTCGGATGATTGAGCGGATGACGCAGGGGGACCACGAAGCGAGAGAGACACTCATTGCACACAATTTGCGGCTTTGCGCACATATCGCGCGCAAGTACACCGTGCCGGGCTGCGATCGGGATGACCTGATCTCCATTGGGACAGTCGGCTTGATTAAAGGAGTTAATACGTTCAAGCCTGGAAGCGGTACGCAGCTGAGCACGTACTGCGCACGATGCATCGAAAATGAGATCCTCATGTGCCTTCGAGCAAGCCAGAAACGCAAGGGGGAAATGTCTCTGCAGGACCCAATCGGCATGGACAGCGAGGGAAACGAGATCACGCTGATTGACGTGCTGGGAACGGATGAAAACGAGGTGCATGGACAGGTGGAGCGGCAGGTCAGCCTGCAGACAGTGCGCCGCCTGGTTGGCACCTGCCTGCGCGGCCGGGAACGCACAGTGATTGAGATGCGCTACGGCCTGCTTGACGGCAGAGCGTATGCGCAGCAGGAGGTAGCTGCGCGTCTGGGCATTTCCCGGTCGTATGTATCGCGCCGCCGCTAATGTAAACGATATGGTCTTTGGGCGGCCGTGCATCGAGCCATTTCACCGCATGCTCTTCATGTTGATTTGATACTACTCTCAAATAAAATCGGCCATGCAATAACCGGCCGTCAGGTAACGCTTCGCTCCCTGACTGCTTTTCTTTGATCGCTTCGCGATATGGAGACGTTGGGGGATTTCATCCCCCAAACCCCTAGCCTGGGGACCAGTCCCCAGACCCCTTCTTCGCTTCGCGCTTATAGCTCGTTTCTATTTGAGAATAGTATGAAGCAGGATCGATATGGCCGGCGCTTGATGAACCGGGATAAAAACCGCGCACCGCTTCGGATGTGAAGCGGTGCGCGTGCGTATTCAGCGTTCTATCTCATCTGAGCAGCTCAGCGGATATCATAGACGCTTCTGGCAGAGAACTTTGTGCCTTCGCCCCGGACAATGCGGATGATTCGTTCTCCGCCGTTCAGGTCAAAATAGTTGTCCTCAAACAGTACGTCCCCGTCTTCGCAGATCAGCTCAATCTGCCTCGCATAGGCGTCTGCGGAAACGATCAAGGCGCGATCCTCCATGCGAACCTTCACATGCGGATCGGCGAAATGGAAATGCTTTGGTGCGCAGAAGAGCGCCGTGCCTTCGGAAACCGTGCTGTCCCCGTCAAGCAGTTCATAGGAGACATAATGCTCATACAGATTCGCCTGGGGGAAGACCTGCTTTTCAAGCCAGCATGCGCTCAGGGCGGGCACATCCACCACCGCTTCGCCCTGCTCAAGGATCTCGGCCTGCGGATTCCGGAGCGCCCAGCGCACAAGCGCATGGACGGGCTGCATCGTCTCGTTCGAGACGTTCAGTCGAATGCTCTTTTCGACGTCCTCTTCGCGCAGCTCCGCGTTGATGTTCTGGCGCTGCGTGAGCGTGCCCTCTTCCTCACACGAGAGAAGAACCGGGGCGAAGAAGCGCTTTGACGCGTAATGCAGGGCCTTCCAGCGGCCGAAGTAATCGATGGAGGACCAGCTCGCGACGGGCCAGCAGTCGTTGAGCTGCCAGTAAACGGAACCCATGCACCGGCCGCGGTTGCGCCGCCAATGCTCCACGCCGTAGCGAATCGCTTCCGCCTGAAGAAGCTGCGAAGCGTAGAGCAGTGTGTCAAAGTCCGTGGGATACAGGAAGGTCTGGGAGAGGTAGTTCAGGATCTTGCCGTTAGCCGCGTTGTTGCGCTGATGCTTTTCCATGACATAGGAGAACAGATTGCGGTCCTGCGGCAGGGTAAAGCTCTCGACGGTCTTCAGGCAGGGAAGAGACTGGAATCCGAATTCAGAGACAAAACGGAAATGATACTTCCTATAATCGGTAAAGGGAACGCCGCCATGCCAGACGGTCCAGTAGTGCACATCGCCGCGGTTTTCGTCATTGGGATTGTCAAAGCCGCCGCCGGAGGACGGGGACGCGGGCCAGTAGAACGTATCCGGATCATGTGCCTTGAGCACCTGCGGCAGGATATATTCGTACATCTTCACGTAGTCCGACACCTGCGCCGGCGTTGGGTCATACCATCTTTCCACAACGCCGATTTCCATCTCATTGTTGCCGCACCACAGGCCCAGCGAGGCATGATGCCGCAGACGGCGGATGTTGTCGGCAAACTCGGCGCGGATGTTGTCCTCAAATGCAGGCGTCAGCTCGTACATCGCGCAGGCGAACATGAAATCCTGCCAGACCACCAGGCCCAGCTCGTCGCAGGCGTCATAGAACCAGTCGTCCGGATAGTATCCGCCGCCCCAGACGCGGATGGCATTGTGGTGCGCATCGGCGGCATCCTGAAGGAGACGGCGCGTGCGCTCCGGCGTAATCCGCCTGAAGATGTTGTCCTCGGGTATGTAGTCCGCGCCCATCGCGAAGATGGATACGCCGTTGACGCAGGTCTCGAAGGACTCGCCCCATTCGTCCCTGTTTCGGTTGATGGTCAGCGTGCGCAGGCCGATCCGGCGTTCCCAGGTATCCACGACATGGCCGTCCTGGTCAACAAGCTCCGCGCACACGGTGTAGAGCGGCTGCGCGCCATAGCCGTTGGGCCACCAAAGCTGCGGCTGCGCGATTAAGACGCGTTCCCCCTGAACCGGGATCACGCGGTGATCGGGCGTCCTGACGCTATAGCGCACGGACAGCGTGCCCGCTGCATACCGCTCGATTTCAGGAAAGAACGTGAGCGAAACGCCCTCGCGCCCGTGCTCCTGATGGATGCGGACGCTGAGCAGCCGCCCTGTGTGGACGCTCACGAGCGACATGTCGCGCCAGATGCCCGCATCCGGCAGGCGGGGGCCCCAGTCCCAGCCGGACATGCAGTGCGCCTTGCGCAGAAACGGAAAGCCCTGCGTGCAGTCGGTGGAGCCGTCCACCCGGGAACGGGCATAGGCCTCCCGCTCAAAGCGGATGGGCGAGGAGAAGCATACGGTGATGTCATTTTCTCCCGCATGGACGGCACCCAAAACGTCCTTCACCCAGGTGCGGTGCATGTTGTCGGCGTGCAGCACGTCCTGCCCGTTGATCGTGACCGTGGCCAGGGTGTCCAGGCCTTCGCAGACCAGCAGCAGCGCATCGCAGGCCAGCGCGTCTTCGGTCAGTGTGAACGTGCGCCGGTACAGATAGTCCTTCTCCATGAGGCGCTCTGCATCCAGCTCATTGGCGCGCCAAAAGGGATCGTCCATCATTTTGTTGTCAAGCAGGTCGGCGTAGACGGACCCCGGAACCTCGGCGCTGATCCACTGCGCATCCTGGACAGCCTTCATTTCCCATGGGCCGCACAAACTCATTCGTTGATTCATCTTTTTGCTCCTTTTCTGATTGGCGGGGCAGACAGCGTGTGCCTTATAGGGAAATTATAATCGACAAGCCGGAAGAAAGCAATCTTTTATAGTTGTTTTGCCGAAGAAGCTTGATTTTCCTATGGAGTATTTCACAAGAATGTGGTATGGTTATGCCAAGATCGTGCAGGATTGGCGTATTTAAGGGAAGGAGAGCGGTTATGGTCGTTCAGGGACAATGGATTTCGGCGCCGCTGCAAAACACGGATGCGGTGCCGGTGTTTTTCAAAACATTCAGGGCAGAAAAGCGGATTCACCGGGCGACGCTCACGATCACGGCGCTGGGCGTGTACGAGGCATGGCTGAACGGGAGCCGCGTCGGGCAGTTTGTGCTCGCGCCCGGCTGGACATCCTACGCGCACCGCCTGCAGGTGCAGCGCTATGACGTGACGGCGCAGCTTGAAAAAAGCAACGAGCTTTCTGTGCTGGTCGGGCGGGGATGGTTTTCCTCCCCGATCGGATTCAGTGATGAACTCCGCAGCACGGGGCTGAGTCGCCCGCGCGCACTGCTCGCGTGGCTGTGCGTGGAGTATGAGGACGGAGAAAAGGCGGTCATCGGCACGGACGAATCCTGGCTGTGCCGCGAGAGCGCCATCCGCAAGAGCGAGATCTACGACGGCGAAACGTTTGACGCGACGTTCGTCCCGCCTGCGCCCGTCCATGCGCAGGTGCTCGATTATCCGGTTGATCTGCTGATCGAGCAGGAGGGCGAGGAGGTTCGCGAGCAGGAGCGCGTGCAGGCGCAGCGCATCTTCACCACCCCGGAGGGGGACGTCGTGGTGGATTTCGGCCAGGAGATCACCGGCTATGTGGCGTTTTCCGTTGCGGCAAAGCAGGGGGACGAGGTGCTCATCCAGCACGCCGAAGTGCTCGACAGGGATGGCAACTTCTACAACGAGAACTACCGCTCGGCCAGGGCGGAAATCCGCTATACCTGTGAGGAAGGGATGAACGTCTATCATCCGCGCCTCACGTTCTACGGCTTTCGGATGATTCGCCTGGCGAAATGGCCGCAGAGGGTGGAGGACATTCGCCCGGAGCAGTTCACGGCGATTGCCGTGTATTCCGCCATCCGCCGGACGGGCCATGTATCCTGCTCGAATCCCAAGCTGAATCAGCTCTTCTCCAACGTATTCTGGGGACAGCGCGGCAACTTCCTTGACGTGCCAACGGATTGCCCGCAGCGGGATGAACGCCTGGGCTGGACGGGCGACGCGCAGGTCTTCTGCAAGGCGGCGTCCTATAACTACGATGTGTACCGGTTCATGCGCAAGTGGCTGCACGACCTCGCCGCAGACCAGCTGGCGCAGGGCGGCAAGGTCGGCCATGTGATTCCCGATGTGCTTCACAGCGAGAAGGGCTCCGCCGCATGGGGCGACGCGGCGACGATTATCCCCTGGCAGCTGTACATGAGCTACGGCAGGGAGGAAATCCTCACAGAGCAATTCGCGTCCATGCGCGCATGGGTGGACTATATCTCGAAGTCTACGACCACCCCCGATCTGTGGACGGGCGGCGAGCACTACGGCGACTGGCTGGCGCTGGATGCGCCGCAGGGCAGCTACAAGGGCTCTACGCGGGAGGACTTCATCGCCTCCGCGTTCTATGCGCATTCTGCGGAGCTGGTCATCCGCGCCGGCCGCGTGCTGGGCGAGGATGTTCACGAGGTTGAGGCACTGCATGCGCGCATCGTCGCCGCCTTCCGAGAAGCGTTCCCGGTGTGTCTCACGCAGACGGAGTGCGTGTTGGCGCTGCACTTCGGGCTTGCGGAGGATGAAGAGGCCGTCGCACGGAAGCTCTGTGAGCTGATTGAGCAGGCGGGCCGCATGGAGACGGGTTTCGTCGGTACGCCGTATCTGCTGCATGTGCTCTCCCGGTACGGTCATACCGATCTGGCGTACAGGCTCCTGCTGCGGGAGGCATATCCCTCGTGGCTCTACGCCGTGGATAAGGGCGCGACGACGGTCTGGGAGCACTGGGACGGCATTCTTGAAAACGGCGACTTCTGGTCGAGCGACATGAACAGCTTCAACCACTATGCCTATGGCTCTGTGATCGACTGGGTGTATGAGCGGTCTGCGGGCATACGGCCCGCCGCGCCCGGCTTTGCGCGCGTGATGGTCGCGCCGGAGCCGGCGGACGCGCTCGACTGGCTGGAGGCGTCCATCGACACGCCGCACGGACGCGTGTCGAGCCGGTGGACGCATGTGGACGGACGGATTCGCTATGACATCACGCTGCCGGTGCAGGGCGAGGTCGTCATCGACGGCGCGGCATGCACGCTGGCGCCGGGCAGCCATGTGCTGTGGGGAAAGGACAAAGGCTGACGGCACCGTATTGCCCAAACCATAACGTCCAGCTGCGGAATGCAGCCGGGCTTGTACATGACAGGAAATCTCCCGATTTGCGGGGCAAAGCGCTGTTAGCGGCGTCTTGCTCCGAAGCCGGGAGGTTTTCTTGTGAATTCTTTTCCGCCAGGGAACCAGGAGTGCTTTTCTGCTGCGCGGAGGACAAGCAAGAAAACCGCGTCCCGACATAGAATCCGCCAAGGAGGTGGGGTGTGTGAGGCGTAGTCAAGCCCTTGTGGTTCGCTGCGAATACCCGAGCACCGGGAAGAGTCTCGCCTGTCTGCTTGAGGAATCCTTCCGGCTTTATCTGGCCCGTATCCTTGCAAGCCCGGACGGTCATAAGGGATCCTGCGGGCGATGAATGGCCGCTTGTTTCAAGGAGGATGTGATGACTCTGGAAATAAGCAACCCCGAGGATTATCATGTCGCCCTGTACATCCGATTATCGAAGGAGGATGAGTGCGATGGCCCCTCGCAGAGCGTCACCAACCAAAAATCGTTGCTGAATGAATTCGTCAAACAGCACCGTCTCGTGGTCTGCGACACCTACATCGACGACGGCTGGAGCGGCACCAGCTTTGACAGGCCGGCCTTTCAGCGCATGATTGCCGACATCGAGGCCCGGAAGGTCAACATGGTCATCACCAAGGACCTGTCCCGCCTGGGCCGCGACTACATCATGACCGGGCACTACATGGAGCGGTACTTCCCCGAAAAGCGGGTCCGCTACATCTCCCTGCTGGACGGCATCGACACCGGCGTGGAATCCTCCGCCAACGACATCACCCCGTTCCGTGCCATCATGAACGACATGTACGCCAAGGACATCTCCAAGAAGATCAAGTCCGTCAAGCGCGACAAGCAGCACAAGGGGCAGTTCATCGGCGGAAAGCCCATGTACGGCTACAAGATGCACCCGACGGAGAAGAACAAAATCGTCATCGACGAGGAGGTCGCCCCCGTCGTGCGGCGGATCTTCGCCATGGCGCTGGAGGGCGTCAGCTGCCGGCAGATCGCCGTGCGGCTGAACGAGGAGCATGTCCCTGCGCCGTCCGTGTACAGCGGTTTGAACGTCGGCAGAAAGGGTCCCTACACCGGGCAGTGGTCCAGCGAGCGCATTTCGGAAATGCTGCAAAACGAGACCTACATCGGCCACATGGTGCAGGGGCGCACGGTCAAGATCAGCTACAAGTCGAAGAAATGCCTCAAGCAGGCGCGGGAAAACTGGGTCGTGGTGGAAAACACCCATGAGCCGCTGATCGATCCGGCCACCTTCCAGAAGGTGAGGCTGCTCATCAGCAGCCGGAAGCACACCCGCAGCCGGACGTATGACTTCCTGCTTAAGGGGCTGATTGTCTGTCACGAGTGCGGCTATCCCATGGCGGTCGTCAACCGGCCCACAGCAGACGGCTCCCAAAGGCTGTTCTTCGTCTGCCGGACGTACCAGCGGTTCACGAAGGCGGGCGTCTGCACCTGTCATTCCATTAAGGAAGAAACGGTTACACAGGCGGTGATCGGGAAGGTGCGCGAGGTCTGCCAGGCGTTCATGAATCCGATCAGCCTGCAGCCCATCGCCGCCGCTGCGGTGGAGCAGGCCCGCCGGGCGGAGAGCCACGAGGCCGAGCGTCAGGCGCTGCGCAGCAGGATGGACGGCATGACCGCCAATCTGGATCAGGTCTACATGGATCGGCTGAGCGGCCTGCTGGCGGAGGCGGACTTTGAGCGCATCTACAAGCGCATCCGCATGGAGCGCGAGGCGCTGGAGGAAAAGCTGCGCGCGCTGGAGGCGCAAAAGGAAAGCCCAATCAGCACACAGGAGCGGGCGCGGGAGCTGGTCGCGCACTTTCTTGCCTCCGTCTGTACCAGCCGGGAGCTGCTGGTCAGCCTCATCGAGCGCGTGGAGCTGACGGAGGACAAACAGATCATCATTCGATTCCGCTTCCGCGAGCTGGAAGCGATTTCTTAAGGGGCAATCGTTTGCAATAGGCGCGAAGCGATGTATCGCGGATTGAGAAAAAGGCGATGCTGCGGCTCAAGGAGGCGTTTGAGAAGGGCACGAGCTAAGACGTCTGCACGGTTTTTCAGCATGTTTCGCGCGGATTGCGCGGCAAACGGATGAAAATGCTTGATCTTTTGACAAAGACGTGATACAATCTTAAGCACGAGTGTAATTTGCCGGATCACCGCTTTAAGCATTCAGATGGTGCCTGGCATGCATGAATAACCAAGATTTGTTTATGGAGGGATTCCACATGATTACTGCAGGCGATTTCCGTAAGGGCGTGACCATCGAGTGGGAAGGCGGCGTCTGGACCATCGTTGATTTCCAGCACGTGAAGCCGGGCAAGGGCGCTGCGTTTGTGCGCACCAAGCTCAAGAACGTCATGACCGGCGCTGTTGTCGAGCGTTCCTTCAACCCGACCGACAAGCAGCCGCGCGCGACCATTGAGACCAAGGAAATGCAGTACGTCTACACCGACGGCGAGTTCTACTACTTCATGGATCCGGAGAGCTTCGAGCAGATCCCGCTGACCCAGGATCAGGTCGAGGATGCCATCCAGTTCATGAAGGAAGAGACCATGGCGACCATCCGCTTCTTCAAGGGCAAGGCGTTCTCCGTTGAGGCCCCGAACTTCGTCGTGCTCGAGGTCACCGACACCGAGCCGGGCTTCAAGGGCGACACCACCAGCAACACCACTAAGCCGGCGGTCCTGGAGACCGGCTACAAGATCGCTGTGCCGCTGTTCATCAACATCGGCGACAAGATCCGCGTGGATACCCGCGACGGCTCCTACATGGCCCGCGCGTAATCGGGATTCCATCAGAAAGGCGGCCTGACCATGAGCAAGATGGGCGAGAAAGTGGCATACCTGAAGGGCCTGGCGGAGGGTCTCGGCGTCACGGCCGAGACCGACAAGGGCAAACTGATGCTGGCCATGATCGACACGCTGGAGGCTTTTGCCGAGCACTGTGAGGAGACCGAAGAGGCCCTTCACGAGCTTCAGGAGGTTGTCGACGAGCTGGACAGCGACGTCGGCGATCTGGAAGAGGTGCTGCTCAGCGAGGCTGAGGACGATGAGGAAGATGACGACGAGGAAGATGACGAGGACGACGATGAGGAAGGCCTCATCGAGTACGAGTGTCCGCACTGCGGCACCGTGATCTTCTTTGACGAGGAAGCCTTTGACATGGAGCAGGAGCATCTGTGTCCGAACTGCAACCGCAAGGTGTTTGAAGAGGACGAGAATGACGAGGATGACGACGAGTAATCGCCGGCAATCGACATGAGTCATGAGGGGGACTGATGTGGACGACGCGCGCACGCGCATCTTCCGCACAGCCCCCTTTTTTAACAGCAATCGAGGATGATGGAAACATGAAGAAGATTCTTTTTCTTCTGATGCTGGTACTTGTGCTGGCGATCAGCCTGCCTGCGCCGGCGGAAGAAGTCCTGTATACGGGCATGGTCACCAAGAAGATGACCATGCGTGAGCGGAAATCCACGTCAGCCAGAAAGCTGGGCAGCGTGGAAGAGGGCGAATTCATCAGCATCATCGATTACGGCGAGCAGTGGACCAAGATCGAGAAGGACGGCATGACGGGCTATGTGCTCACCAAGAATGTGACCGACCTGGCGCTGGCCGAGGGCTACAACGACGCGGCGGATGCGGAGTACATCGGCGTAGCGACGAAGGAGCTGACCATTCGCGAGAAGCAGAGCAAGTCTGCGCTGAAGATGCAGACGCTTGGCGAGGGCGAGACGGTCTACATTCTGGAGCTGGGCAAGCAGTGGCACAAGGTGATCAAAAACGGCGTGCAGGGCTATGTGCTCGCTGACCCGATTACCGGCCTGGAGGGCGCGCACGAGGGCATCGAGGTGCCCGAGCAGTTCGTCACCGCGCCGGCGTTTGAGGCGGTGTACTCCGCGATGGCGGACGTCAACCTGTCCATCCGCCGTGACAAGGACGAGAATTCCCGCCTGATGGGCACGGTGTACAAGAACGAGTACGTGGATGTGATGAGCACGGACGGCCAGTGGGCCCATGTGCGTAAGGACGACGCGGAGGGCTATGTCCGCGGGGATCACCTGCGCTACTACAAGCGCTATGATCCCTACGGCCCGATGATCCCCGGCGCGGTCTGGTATCCGTATGCGGCGCATGTGCTGCAGGATACGGTCATCTATGACAACGAGACGGGCGAGGAGCTGCGCACCGTGAGCAAGGGCTCCATCATGGCGGTGAGCGCGCTTAATGAGAGCATGGCGGTGACGCTGCCCTACGACCGCATCACGGGCCGCATTCAGGCGACGGGCAATCTGGAGTTTGAGCCGGTGGCGCTGTGGCCGGAGGCGGAGAATGGCGACCTGATCGCGGTGTTCTCGACCTACTATGACCCGGCGCAGACGACGCAGGAGCAGATCGGCCGCCTGCACAACATCATGCAGGGTGTGGAGCGCCTGAACGACGTGATCGTTCCGGCGGACGAGAAGTTCTACTTCAACGACTACTGCGCGCCGTACACGGCGTCCAACGGCTATCAGGAAGGGCCGATCATCAATTACGTCTCCAGCGACAAGCTGGGCTATGGCGGCGGCATCTGTCAGGTGTCCACCACGCTGTACAACGCCATCCTGCAGATCCCCATCGAGGTGATCAAGCAGCAGGTGCATTCCTCCTATGGCATCGAGTATGCGCCGCTCGACTTTGACGCAGCGGTCGGCAACGGCAACATCGACCTGCGCCTGCGCAATACGCTGCCCTACGACGTGCGCTTTGAGTTGCAGGCGGTGGACGGCGTGCTGACCGTACGGGTCTACAGGGCAAGCTGATGCTCAGGTACATGCGGGCAGCCGCCGCGCTGCTGACGATGGTTTTGATGCTGGTCGTGTCCGCGGCGGCAGGCATGGCCGAGGATACACAGGAAGAGGCGCTCTTTTACGGCACCATCGGCAAAAGGCTGACCGTCTACCGCTGGGGTGACGAGAAATCGCCCGTGCTGGGCAGCGTTGAGGCGGGCCGGGTGGTGGATGTCTACGCGAAGGGGCGCACCTGGACACGCATCGATTTTGACGGCAGGCAGGGCTATGTGCTCACCAAGTTCATCGAAATGGTACAGCGTAAGGATCCGTTTCAGGGGCCGATGCCCGGCACGAGCGAGCATGTGGCGGTCGGCTATGTGCTGCGGGATATCTCCTTCAAGCCTGAGGGCTACCGATATCCCATTCAAGTGAGCGAGGGCTCCTGGCTGTCCATCGAGGAGATCCGCAGCGGCCGGGCGTATTTCCCGTACAGACGAGAGACGGACAACGTGAGCGTCAAGGCTGAGAACCTGAGGATCTACGATTTTGTGCCGTGGGACGAGGCGCAGCCGGGCGACCTGATCTACGCGTTCACCACGTTCTACACGACGAGCATGAACAAGGAGGGCAACGCCGGCAGGCTGTACAACATCGCCCTGGCGGCGCAGCGGCTGACGAGCATCCGTGTGGAGCCGGGCGAACGGTTCTCCTTCAATGCCGTCTGCGGCCCGTACACCAGGGAAAACGGCTATCGCTCCGCGCCGATTCTCTCTGGCGAGAGCGAGATGGGCTACGGCGGCGGCGTATGTCAGGTGTGCTCCACGTTTTACAACATCGTGCTGCGTGTGCCGATGGTCATCGAGGAGATGAACTGGCATTCGCAGGGCGGCGTGAGCTACCTGCCCGCGGGCTATGACGCGACGGTGGGCACCAACAGCGACCTGGTCGTGCGCAACGTGCTGCCGTATACGCTGCGCATCGAGTTTGAAAACCTGGACGGCGTGATGACGGCGTTCCTGTTCCGCGACTATGAGGATGAATGAGGAAAAGCACGGATGAAGATTCTGATTTCCAACGACGACGGCATCTTTGCGCCGGGCATCGCCGCGCTGGTGAAGGCGTTTGCAGGAAGCGGCTATGAGGTGCTCGTCTGCGCGCCGGACAGCCAGCGCTCTGCGGCCAGCCACAGCCTGACCATCGGGCGGAAGCTCACGGCAAAGGAGATCGCCATGGACGGCGCGGCCAAGGCATATGCCATCAGCGGCACGCCGGCGGACTGCGTCAAACTGGGCCTGACGGTGCTGTGTCCCGAGGCGGAGGCGGTTGTCTCCGGCGTGAACCACGGCACAAACGTCGGCACGGACGTGCTGTATTCCGGCACGGTGGCTGCGGCGATGGAGGGCGCGATCTGCGGCAGGCCTGCGATGGCCGTCTCCCAGATGGAGAAGCGCGCGGAATATGACACGGCGGCTGCGCTGGCGGTGCAGGTGTTTGAAAAGATGACGGCGCATCCGCTTGCGCCGCTGCGGGTGCTCAACCTGAACTGTCCCGCTTGCGATGAGATTCGCGGCGTGGTGATGGCGAAGCTGGAGCAGCTGCACTACACGGAGTCCTATGTGCCCGAGGCGCCGGGGAGCATGACCTATGTGCTCAGCGGCGAGGTGGATCAAGGCAAACGCCAGAGCGACGACTATGCCAGGCTGACGCAGGGCTACGCGACCGTCACGATTGTTCAGGCCGATATGACGGACTGCGGCGCGACGGCTGCCTGGGATGCGCTGATTTGACGGAGAATTCAAGAAAACGATGCAGGAAGAAGAAATCTTCTTGCATTTTTTGCGTATTTTTGATAAAATGAGAACAAAACTATGCAGACTGTCTTCTTCAGGAGGTCGAAACCATATGCAGGACATGCAGGACATGATGCGCCGGCTCAATCAGTCCGGAAAGCGCCTGAGCAAGGGCCACCGAAAGATTGCCGAATACATCGTGGAGCATTACGACAAGGCGGTCTTCATGACCGCATCCAAGCTGGGCGAGAAGGTCGGCGTGAGCGAGAGCACCGTCGTGCGCTTTGCCTCGGCGATGGGCTATGAGGGCTATCCGCAGCTGCAGCGCGCGCTGCAGGAGCTCGTTCGCCACTGGCTGACCGCCGTGCAGCGCTTCGAGATGGCCACCGACATCGACCAGAGCGAGGTGCTGCGCACCGTTCTGCATGCCGATATGCAGAACATCCGCACCACCACCGAGGAGATCGACGCGCAGGCGTTTGACGAGGTGGTCGATAAGATCATCGGCGCGCGCCATATCTATGTGATGGGCCTTCGCTCTGCGGCGCCGATCGCGCAGTTCCTGGCCTATTACCTCAACTTTATCTTCGACAATGTCCGCATCATCTCCGAGGCGAGCGGCGATGTGTTTGAGCAGATCAGCCGCATCAACGAGACCGACCTGCTCTTTGGCATCAGCTTCCCGCGCTATTCCACGCGTACACTGGAGGCCATGAGCTTTGCTAAGGCGCGCGGCGCGCAGGTCGTCGGCCTGACCGACGGCCCGATGTCCCCCATCTGCGCGGCGAGCACCGTGTGCCTCACGGCTCGCACGGACATGGCCTCGTTCGTGGATTCCATGGCGGCCCCGCTGTCGGTCATCAACGCGCTGATCGTCGCGCTGGGCCTGCGCCGCAAGGAGGAGCTGAGCGAGCATTTCCGCCTGATGGAAGGAATCTGGGATGAATACAGGGTCTATGTTGGAAAAGACAAGGCTTGACCTCATCGTCATCGGCGGCGGCGCGGCCGGCATGATGGCCGCGCTGCAGGCCGCCTGGGCGGGCGCGCAGGTGACGCTGCTTGAAAAGAACGAAAAGCTGGGCAAGAAGATCTACATCACCGGCAAGGGCCGCTGCAACGTGACGAACGCCTGCGACGCGGAGGATTTCTTTAAGCAGGTGCCGCGCAACGGCAAGTTCCTCAATGCGGCCGTGCGCCAGTTTACCCACGAGGACGTCACCTCCCTGCTGGCCATGCTGGGCACACAGACGAAGGTGGAGCGCGGCAACCGCGTCTTCCCCGTGAGCGACAAGGCGAGCGACGTGACGCGCGCCTTTGCCCGGGGCATGAAGGACGCGGGCGTGCAGGTCTGCCTGAATACGGCGGTTTCGCGCGTGGAACAAGAGGACGGCGGCTTTGCCGTGGCGCTTGCCGGCGGAGGTGCGCTGCACGCGAAGGCCGTGGTGATCGCCACCGGCGGCCTGTCCTATCCGTCCACCGGCTCGACGGGCGACGGCTACGCGTTCGCCAGGGAAAATGGCCACACGGTCACGCCGCTCACCGGTTCGCTGGTGGGCCTGACGATAGAGGAGAAGTGGCCGAAGCTGCTGATGGGCCTGTCGCTCAAGAACGTGCGCGTGAGCGCGCAGATGGGTAAAAGGAAAATCTACGACGAGCTGGGCGAGATGCTCTTCACGCACTTCGGCGTGAGCGGCCCGCTGATCATCGAGCTGAGCAGCCACATGCCTGAGGACTTTTCCGCCGTGCAGGTGTCGCTGGACATGAAGCCGGGACTTACGCCCGAGCAGGTTGATCTTCGGCTTCAGCGCGAGTTCGCGGAGAACGTGCGCAAGCAGCTGTCTTCCGTGCTGGTGACGCTGATGCCCGCGCGCATGGGCCCGGTGTTTGCGCAGCTGTGCGGCCTGTCGCCCGAGCAGATGATCAACCAGATCACGCGCGAGCAGCGCGCGGCGATCGCCAGAAACCTCAAGG
The DNA here is from genome assembly GCA_945948915.1 of uncultured Clostridia bacterium. Classification (GTDB taxonomy): domain Bacteria; phylum Bacillota; class Clostridia; order Christensenellales; family Aristaeellaceae; genus Ventricola. Next base: position 27,726 of record CAMFCQ010000016.1, read on the forward strand.
CGCTGCCGCTTCGTGTGACCGGCACGCGGCCCATTGAGGAGGCGATTGTCACCCGCGGCGGCGTGGAGGTCAGAGAGGTCAATCCGGGCACCATGATGAGCAAGCTTGCGCCGGGCCTGTTCTTTGCCGGCGAGGTGCTCGACGTGGACGCGCACACCGGCGGCTTCAACCTGCAGATCGCCTTTTCCACGGGCGCGCTGGCGGGCAGAAGCGCGGCGGCATACGTTACAGAAGACTAATGTGAAGTCCTCCCTGTGAGCTGGGAGGACTTTGCGCTATTTCAAAGGAGGGAAGGATATGCTGCAATACGAGGAAAACAGGCGCATTTACGAGCGCAGCGCGCGGCTGATTCTGCTGCTGGCCCTGCGCGACGTGTGCCCGGGCGCCCGGCTGCGCGTGGAGCACAGCATTGGACAGGGCGTGTACATGAACGTGTCCGGCGTGAGCCTGACGGCGGCGCTGGTGCGCAGGATCGAGGCAAGGATGCACGAGATCGCCGCGCGGAACCTGCCCATCACCAAGTCCCGCTGGACGCGCGAGCAGGCGATTGCCTACTTCGAGGCACAGGGGCAGACGGACACCGTGCGCCTGCTGGGCTACCGTCCGTTTGACTTCTTCAACGTCTACACCTGCGACGGCCTGAGCGAGTATTTCTACGGCGATATGGCGAAGACGACCGGCGAGATCGACCGGTTTGCGCTGCGGTTTTATTATCCGGGCATGGTGCTGCTGCTGCCGGGCGACGACCTGTCCGGCCCGCCCGCGCCGTTTGTGGAGCGGCCGCAGCTCATGCGCACCTATGCGGAGGCCAACGAGCACTCCCGCATCCTGGGCTGCGAGACGGCGGCGGATCTCAACGACATCATCGCGCGCGGTGAGGGACGCACGTTTATCCGCGTGAGCGAGGCCCTGCAGGAGCGCGCCATCGCGAATATCGCCGAGCGCATCGTGGCGCGCGGCGCGCGCGTGGTGTTCATCGCCGGGCCGTCCTCAAGCGGCAAGACGACGTTTGCCAACCGGCTCTCCGTCCAGCTGCGGGTGAGCGGCAAGCGTCCGGTGGCCATTTCGCTGGACGATTACTACCTCAACCGCGAGGATGTGCCGCGCAATCCGGACGGCTCGCCGGATCTGGAGTGCCTGGAGGCTATCGACGTGCCGCTGTTCAATGAGCAGCTCATCGATCTGCTGGCCGGGCGCGAGGTGGAGCTGCCGCGCTACTCGTTCTACACCAAGCGCCGCGAGGAAAAGGGCGTGAAGCTCTCGATTTCCGGGGACGACATCCTCATTGTCGAGGGCATTCACGGCCTCAACGACGCGCTGAGCAGCGATATCCCCAGCAAGCTCAAGTTCCGCGTGTACGTCAGCGCGCTCACGCAGCTGAACCTGGATTGCCACAACCGCATCCGCACGACCGATGTGCGGCTCATGCGCCGCATGGTGCGCGACCACCGCACCCGCGCGACGAACGCGCTGGAGACGATGCAGATGTGGGACAAGGTGCGCGCGGGTGAGGAGAAGTACATCTTCCCGTTCCAGGAGAAGGCGGACGTGATGTTCAACACGTCGCTGCTCTACGAGATCGCCGTGCTCAAGAAGTACGCGTATCCGCTGCTGCGCGAGATCGGCGAGGACAGCCCGTACTATACCCGCGCGCGGCGGCTGTGCAAGTTCCTGCATTATTTCAAGGACATGGAGGACGAGAACGAGATTCCGCCGACGTCGATCCTGCGCGAGTTCATCGGCGGGTGCACGTTCTACGGCGAATGACGCGCTGATAAACAGATTTTTCCTGACGGATCGCTGATACTTTTTCCCTCCCCGGCGCACAATAGCGTCAAGGAGGCGAATCCAGTGAAAAAAGGGTTTTTAGTTCTGCTGTGCATCGTCATGGCAGGCATGGTGCTCAGCGGCTGCGCGGCGCGCACGGCCAGCGGTACGACGGCGACGGCGGCGCCTATCACGACCAACAGCCCGATGGGAACGACGAACGCCCCGGGCAGCGCGGCGACGGTCTCGCCGGATATGTCCCCGGACATGAACAACGGCGCGGCGATGGGCGCGCAGACCGGCACGACGGCGGGCACGATGAACGCAGCGAACACCAATGGCGCGGCGACGGCGATGACCCCGGCGCAGGCCGGCAGGCTGGCGGAGCAGATCGAGGAGGCGGTGGAGCGCATCAGCGAGATCGACGACGCGGAGGTTGTCATCGGCAACGATTCCCGCGTGCTGGTGGCGGTCGAGTTTGAGGATCAGTATCAGGCGGGTCTGGACGACCGCATGAAGCAGATGATCGTTCAGGCGGTGCAGAAGGTGGACGACGGGCTCAAGGATATCGAGATCACCGACGACGACACGCTCTACGGTCAGGTGAAGGGCCTGGGTGAGCGCCTGGCGAACGCGACCGGCCTTGACGAGCTGGCTGATGACTTCGGTGACCTGTGGGACAGGATTACCGGAAGATCAGAAGCGAGATAAAGATGAGGAGCTTTTCGGTGCGCACCGGAAAGCTCCTCATATTATGATTGATACTCTTTTCTGATAGAAACGAGCAATAAACGCGAAGCGAAGAAGGGAGTCTGAGGGATGAAATCCCTCAGGCAGGTTTGGGCGGCAGCCCAACGTATCCCCACGTGGCGAAGCCATTCGGTCAAAGCAGTCAGGGAGCGAAGCGTTACCTGACGGGGCTTAGCACTTGGCTGTTTCTATTTGAAAACAGTATGAAGTACGTCTATCTCATCGATTCCGTAATGTGCGAACAGCTCAAGCGCTTCCCTTGTGATCCTTTCGCCGGACACCGCGATGGGAATCGCGGGCGGGCAGGCGACGGTTGGCGCGCCGCAGATGCGGCCCAGCGCGGCCGAGGCGGGGATCGTCTCGTGCGGGGCAAACACCGCCTCGCGGATGGAGCAGACGCGCTCCCCCCTGGCGATGGGCAGGACGGGCTGCGGGCGTGCGCTTCGCTGACAGACGCCCAGCGCATCGATCAGGCGATCCATGTCCGCCTGCGGGGTCTCGGGCGTGAGCATGAAGACGACTGTCTCCGGGTCGGCGAACTCGCACTCCACGCTGCGCTCCCGCAGCCGCTGCGCCAACTCCGCACCGGTCGTGCCCGCTGCGCACGCGTCCAGCGTCACCTTCAGCGGATCGGAGGGCATCGTCCTCCAGCCGTTCCGGGCAAGACGCTCGCGCAGCGCGCCGATGCGCTGCACGGTTTTGCAAAGCGCCTGCGCATAGCCGTCCGCCAGATAGGCATTGCACAGATCCAGCGAGCAGAGCGTCAGATAGGACGGGCTGGTGGAGCCAAAGAGCGCCAGCGCCTGCCTGGCCTGCTGCGCGAACGCGGCGGGTGCGGATTTCGCGATGTGCAGGTACGCGCCGCCGGTGAGCACGGGCAGCGTCTTGTGCGCGGAGTCGCAGCAGATGTCCGCGCCCAGGTCGAGCGGATGCTGGCTGGGGGAGAGGAAGCGCAGGTACGCGCCGTGCGCGTTGTCCACGGCCAGCACCGTGCCGTGCGTGTGGCAGATTTCGGCCAGCGCGGCGAGGTTCGCCTGACCGCCGAGGTAGTCCGGGCTGGTGATGTAGACCGCCGCGGGCGGCGCGTCCAGGGCGGATAGCGTGCGCTCCAGTTGCCCGGGCGAGACCTCACAGGCGCACAGCGAGGTCATCTTCTCAGGCCAGAGCCAGACAACGTCCAGATCCAGCAGCGCGGCGGCGAAGACGAACGCCTTGTGCACGTTGCGCGCGCTCACAATGACCGGCCTTAAGCCGGGCGCGCGGCAGGTCAGGCAGAGGGAGAGCATCGCACGGATGCACTGGCTGGAGCCCTCGGTGGAATACAGCGTGCGCGCGGAGCCGAAGAGCCGCGCGGCGTTGTCCTCGCTCTCCCTGATGATGCCGTCCGCTTCGTACAGGCTGTCGGCCCCGGCGATCTCCGTGATGTCCAGCGCTTCACAGCCGAGAAAAGCCCGGCCTTTGTGACCGGGCATGTGCAGACGCGCCGTCCCGGAGGCGGCATAATGCCGCACAAAATCCGCAATGGGCGTGTTCATCTTGCTGAAATCCTCCGGATGGGTGATCATTTGTTCTTTCGCGCATCCTCGGCCACGCGCATCATGATCGCGCACTCGATGCGCTTCTTGAACAGCTCGCAGCCCGGCTTGTACACGCCGCCGATGCTGCCGGTGGCGTGATAGGCGTTGGCCGCGCAGCCGCCGGAGCAGTAGAGCTTGGCCCAGCAGTCCTTGCACTCGGGGCGGGAATAGGCGTTGCACGCGCGGAATTCCTCGCGCAGGCTCGTGTTGGTCGCGCCGTCCCAGATGTTGCCCAGCTTGTAGCGCTCCTCGCCGACGAACTGGTGGCAGGGATACAGATCGCCCCACGGAGTGACGGCCATGTATTCCGTGCCGGAGCCGCAGCCGGAGATGCGCTTGTAGATGCACGGGCCCTCGGTAAGGTCGAGCATGTAGTGGTAGAAGGTAAAGGGACGGCCCTCCTCTTCACGCCGGAGCATCTCCCTGGCCAGGATCTCGTACTGATCCTTGACCGTCTCGATGTCCTCCGGGGTCAGGGCGGCCGGATCGCCCTGAGCGCAGACGACCGGCTCCATGCTCAGCTCGGTGAAGCCCATGTCCGCCATGTGGAAGACGTCCTTGGTGAAGTCCGGATTGGCGTGGGTGAACGTGCCGCGCATGTAGTAATTCCGGTTGCCGCGGGCCTCGACAAACCTCTTGAACCTGGGCACAATGCGGTCGTAGCTGCCGTTGCCCGCGTAATCTACGCGCAGCCGGTCGTGGATCTCCTTGCGGCCGTCGAGGCTGAGCACTACGTTGCTCATCTCGCGGTTGGAGAACTCGATCACGTCGTCGTCAATGAGCATGCCGTTGGTGGTCAGGGTGAAGCGGAAATTCTTGCCGTGCGCCTTTTCCACGCTGCGCGCGTACTGCACCAGCTGCTTGACCACGTCCCAGTTCATCAGCGGCTCGCCGCCGAAGAAGTCGACCTCCAGGTTGCGGCGGGTGCCGGAGTGCTCCATGAGGAAATCGAGCGCGCGCTTGCCGACCTCAAAGCTCATCAGCGCGCGGTCGCCGTGGTACTTGCCCTGGCTGGCGAAGCAGTAGGAGCAGTTCAGGTTGCAGGTGTGCGCGACGTGCAGGCACAGCGCCTTGACCACATCGCCGGAGCGCTCCTTGAGGGTGCCGGCCATCGGCGCGAAGGTGTCCGGGGTGAAGAGCTTGCCGCGCGCCTTGAGCGCCGCCACGTCGCCGATGCACAGGCGGATGTCCTCCTCGGTCACGTCCTCGCGATCGCCGTATCTGGCCATCATGGCCGAAACGATCTCGTCCTCCGATGCGGTCTCGTACATGGCGATGATATCGTAGGCTACGTCATCGACGGAATGGACGGAGCCGGAGCAGGTGTCCAGCACGATGTTGTAGCCGTTGAGCTTGTACTGATGAAGCATATTGTCCTCCCAAGGTCATGAAGTGACGGGCTGTGCCCGTTTCCGCTGAGAACCGCCTGACAGGATGAAGCGGTTCAGTGCCCGAAGCATGTGCTGTGAGCGAATTCGATTGTGCATAAAAAGTGCCGCCCGAAGGCGGCAAGCTTTTGAGTTACTTGTTCTCGCACTGCTGATTGGCCACGCCGCAGCTGGTCTTGCAGGCGGACTGGCAAGAGGTCTGGCACTCGCCGCAGCCGCCGTTCTTCGCGCTCTCGCACATGTCGCGGGTCTCAAGCGTCTTGATTCTCTCCATAACCGCTATCTCCACTTCTCAAATAGATTTGATTGTTTGCCGCATCTGCGCGCAGCGCCGACACGGCCCGATAATCATTCAAAGTATAGCACAGGCAAACAGGCAAGTCAAGCAATCTGGCTGCTAAATCTGGAAGAGCAGGCCAGATAGAGGTGAGCGGCATGGACGGGCAAGGCGAATGTTTTGTGAAAGGGGTTGCGCACAGCACAAATGGATAGTATAGTAAAAAGTGATACGATATCAAGATACAATCGGAGGGACGACATGGAAAGCAAAGAAAAGAGAAGCACCTTTTCCGGCTCTGTCGGCTTTGTGCTCGCGGCGGCCGGCAGCGCGGTGGGCCTGGGCAACATCTGGCGCTTCCCGTATCTGGCGGCCAAGCACGGCGGCGGCGTCTGCCTGCTGTGCTATCTGGTGCTGGCGCTCACCTTTGGGTTTGCGCTGCTGACGACGGAAATCGCCATCGGACGAAAGACCGGCAAAAGCCCGCTGACGGCCTACGGCGCGATGCATGAAAAGTTTCATTGGGTGGGTGCGCTGGCATGCCTGGTGCCCACGCTGATTCTGCCGTATTACTGTGTGATCGGCGGCTGGGTGCTCAGGTATCTGGCAGCCTTTTTGACGGGCGCAGGCGTATCTGCTGCGGCGGACGGGTATTTCACCGGGTTTATCACCGGTCTGGGCAGCCCGATCTTCTGGTTCCTGCTGTTTCTGGCGGCGACGGTGTTTGTCGTGTACAAGGGTGTGAACAAGGGCATCGAAAAGCTCTCGCGCATCCTCATGCCCATCCTGCTGCTGATGATCATCGCCATCGCCTGCTTCTCGTTGACGCTTCAGCACACGGATGCGGCGGGTGTGACGCGCACGGGCCTTCAGGGTATGCGGGTCTATATGATCCCCGACTTCTCCGGCATGACGCTGGGACGCTTCCTCGTCGTGCTGATGGATGCGCTGGGCCAGCTGTTTTACTCCGTCAGCGTGGCGATGGGCATCATGATCACCTACGGTTCGTATGTGAGGAAGGAGACCAACCTCGTCAGGGCGGTCAACCAGATCGAGATTTTCGATACGCTGGTCGCGTTTCTGGCGGGCCTGATGATCGTGCCCGCGGTGTATACGTTCATGGGTATGGAGGGCATGAGCGCAGGCCCGAGCCTGATGTTCATCTCTCTGCCCAAAGTCTTTGATGCGATGGGACGCGTGGGCGCGGCGGTCGGCATGGTGTTTTTCCTGATGGTGGCCTTTGCGGCGCTGACCTCGTCGGTGTCCATCATGGAGGCGGTGGTCTCCTGCGCGCAGGACAGGCTGCATGCCAGCCGTGCAAGAGCGACGCTGGGCGTGGGCGCCATGGCGCTTTTGATCGGCCTGATCGTGTGCCTGGGCTATAACGTGCTGTACTTCGAGCTTCGCCTGCCCAACGACAGCGTGGGCCAGATCCTCGATGTGCTGGATTATGTCAGCAACTATGTGCTCATGCCGGTCGTCTCCGCGGCAACCTGCCTGATGGTCGGCTGGGCGCTGGGGCCCAGGAGCACCATCGAGGAAATCACGCGCAACGGCGAGCGCTTTGGCCGCGAGAAGCTCTATGTCGCGATGGTCAAGGTGATCGCGCCGGTGCTGCTGCTGTTCCTGCTGCTGCAGTCGCTGGGGGTTTTCAGACTGTAAAGCTGCGCGGGTCGTGGGCTTATGCCTGCGGCCCGTTCTTTTCTTTGGGCGGCACGGATGGCAGATCGCCCGTTGCCGGGTTATCAAGGAGTTTTCCCTCCTGCGTAAAGCGCGAGCCATGGCAGGGGCAGTCCCAGGTATGCTCCTGCGGATTCCATTTGAGCGCGCAGCCCATGTGCGGGCAGCGCGGGCGCGTGGGGGTGAGCAGGCTGCATGTGGCTTCAAAGCCGTTGACGAGCAGCTGCGGCTTCATCATGCTGCGCGAAGGGGAGAAGAGCAGCGCGTAAGGGTTTGCCTTGCCCAGCACAAGGTCGCGCAGGATCGTGGACGCGGCCATAGAGAGGGTCATGCCCCACTTGCCAAAGCCCGTGGCGACGTAGAGATCGGGCGTGGATCTGGCGTATTGACCGATGTAGGGCAGGCCGTCGAGGGTCATGCAGTCCTGCGCAGCCCAGCGGCAGACGACCTGCGCGTCCGGATAGGTTGCGCTTGCGACCGCGAGCAGCGCGTCATAGACGCCGCCCTTTTTGCCGGTGCGGTGCGCCCCGCCGCCCAGCAGCAGCAGATCGCCGCTGTTTCGGAAGGACAGGCCGGTCTCCTGTGCATCGATGTACATGCCCTGCACATCCGGCGCGCTGCGCAGCGCGGCGACAAAGGAGCGGTGCTGATAGAGCTTGAGAAAATACGCACCGTGCTTATTGAAGAGGGGAAAGTGCGTTGCGACGATGATCTTGTCCGCCGTGATCCGCCCGCGGCTGGTCAGCACAGCGCGGCCGTCCCACGTGAGCGCGGCGGTGTGCTCAAAGATGTGCAGGTTTTTGGCAATCGCCGCGGCAAACCGGAGCGGATGAAACTGTGCCTGATGCGCAAGCCGCAGCGCGCCGGCGACGGGGAAGGGGAGCGGCAGCGCATCCTCAAAGGCTGCGTGCAGCCCGGCGCGCGCCATGGCGGTCCATTCCCGCTCGAGCGCGGCACTGCTGGTCCTGTCGTAGACGAATGCGTCCTTCTCCTCGAATTCGCAGTCGATCTTCCTGCACAGGCGGCGGTAACGGGCAAGCGCGGCTTCATTGGCCTCGCGGTAGAGCTGGGCGGCCTCCACGCCGGACTTGCGAATCAGCCTGTCGTAGATCAGCCGGTGCTGGACGGTGATCTTGGCCGTGGTGCGCCCGGAGACGCCGTGCATGATCCGGTCCGCCTCGATGAGCGCGCAGGATACGCTGGCCTGCTCAAGCGCATACGCGCAAAGCAGGCCGCACAGCCCGCCGCCGATGACGAGCACGTCGGTTTTGAGATCGCCGTCAAGCGCGGGAAAGGACGGCAGCTTCGCCGCCAGCAGCCACAGAGAATCCATCAAACATCACCTGTACACAGGATGCGCCGCCTGATGGCAAAGCATGAGGCAGGAGACAAGGAAAAACCCGGCACAGCGCGCCCGGCCGGAGAATGAAAAGTCTGCCCAAAGGAGTTCCGAACGGGAGCGAATTGTGGTAAAATAACGAAAACGTTCTTTCGGAGGATGAGATGGACAATCTGGTTTTGTCGTTCAACGTCGTATTCCCGCTGTTCGTGAGCATCGCGCTGGGCTACTTCCTGCGCTGTATCCATTTGCTCGAGGGGGATACGCAGAAGAGCCTGAACAAGCTCTGCTTCAAGGTGTTCCTGCCGATTTATCTGTTCAACAGCGTCTATACCACGAACATCTCCTCGGCGTTCAATCCGAAGCTCATGGGCTTTGCCGTCGTGGGCCTGCTGACGATTTATCTCGCGCTGATGGTCTGGATTCCCCGGATCGAGCCGGACAACGCCAAGCGCGGCGTCATGATCCAGGCGATCTTCCGCAGCAACTTTGTGCTCTTCGGCCTGCCGGTGGCGACCTCGCTGTGCGGCGAACAGAATCTGGGGCCGACCTCGCTGCTCATCGGCGTCGTCGTGCCGCTGTTCAACGTGCTGGCGGTCGTGTGTCTGGAGACCTTTCGCGGCGGCAGGCCGGATGTCCGCAAGATTCTGCGCGGCATCGCGACCAATCCGCTCATCATTGCCTCCGTGTTGGGCATCTCCATGAACCTGCTGGGCATTCGCCTGCCCTCGAGCCTGACCAAAAGCCTCACGGATCTGGGCCGGGTGGCTACGCCGCTGTCGCTGGTGGTGCTGGGCGCGGGCTTCCAGTTTGAGAAAATGCACGGGTACATCCGTCAGCTGGTGATCTGCATCAGCGGCAAGCTGGTGGTCTGCCCGGTGGTGATGGTCACGATGGGTGCGCTGCTGGGCTTCCGTGCGGAGACGCTGGTGCCGATCCTCGCGCTGTTCGGCTCGCCCATCGCCGTGTCCTCCTACACCATGGCCGAGCAGATGGAGGGAGACGGCACATTGGCTGCGTCGCTGGTGGTGCTCACCACGGCGTTGTCCATCCTGACGATGTTCCTGTTTATCTTTGTGCTCAAGCAGCTGGGGCTGGTCTGATTCAAAAAGAGAAAGGGGAAGCTGCACCGGATGGCGCGGCTTCCCCTTTTGCCTTTTGTTATGGGGGATCGGCGGCGGAGCCGTCGTCCTTGTGCGCGTGAAAGACCTTGATGTCGCCCGGCGCCGTGCCGGGGATGATCGGGTTTGCGCGCTGATGGCTGCGTTTGGCTTTGCCTTGGATCTCCGGTACGGGCGGCATGTCGTTTCTGGGCTTGACATGCGTGTGCTCGGGCCGCTTCATGCCCTGTTTGGCCATATCCTCACCTCGCTTGCTGCAGCGTCACAGTTCGTTCAGATCCGCCGCGGGCAGGTCGTTCTCGATGTTATCGCGCGCCAGGTCGTTGTCGATCACCGGATACACCTCAGACGGCACCGGCCGCTCGGTCTTTTCCGGATAGGCACGCCGCCTGCGGGGCTTTTGCTTTGTTTCGCTCATGGCGATCACCTCGGCGCTAGGATGCGCGTTCAGGCGCGGATTATGCGCACGTGGTGGAAAAGGCTTCTCTTGCGTGAAGTACAGCTTAAATATCGGGAGGTAAACAAAAGAAAAAGCGCCCGATTTCATTGAGAAATCAGGCACTTTCTGCTGGTCGGAGTGGCGAGATTCGAACTCGCGGCCTCTTGAACCCCATTCAAGCACGCTACCAAACTGCGCTACACCCCGGATGACAGGCAACGCTGTCAAGCAAAAGACATTATAGCACAACGGGAGGATTTGTCAAGGGCTTTTTTGGCGGACGTCTGCGAATGAATATTACAAAATTATGAAGTTTGTAACAATTAACGTTGACAACCGATTTATGCTTCTATATAATGAGGATGACGGATTGTCGTACGCCGCTCACTGGCCGATGCCCAGCACGATCGAGGAGATTGTCATGGTTTCCGGATCAATGGTGTACACACAGTAGACGTGCTCGTAGGCGCGGTAGCTGTCGCGCGTGCCGGCGGGGTAGGCGCTCGTGGGCGAGAGCAGGGTGACGACGATCTCGCCGTTGTCCACATTGATCAGGCCGCGCGGGGGCAGGGCGGTCATCACGCCGTTCTGGTTCTCAAAATACTCAGCGCAGTAGAGGATCATCTCTTCGTCAGACTGCAGGCCGGTCTGATCGCCGGTGTTCTGCCTGTCCAGATATTCGGCGCAGTAGAGCGCCATTTCCTCATCGGACTGCATGGTCGTCTGCTGAGCGTCCTGCTGCGCGATGCCGATGTCGGAGGGCAGACGCTCGATCAGCTTTTCAAGCGTGTCGCCGACGCTCACGCCGCGGGGGCCATCGCTGACGGTCATGCGGCCGCTCTTGCGGATCTGGCTGATCTGCTCGGTGGTGAGATCGGACAGCGAGAACGGCTGGGACGCGCTGAAAGGCAGCGCGGTGGCGACCGGCGCGGATGCCGGCGCGCTGGCGGCGAACGGATCGAAGATCAGGATGCAGATTACGAGGCTGAGCAGCGCGGCTCCGATGCCGCCTGCGATGCAAAGCGCGGTGATGACGCGCTGTTGTTTCTTCATCTGTTGTTCTTTTCTGCGTCGTTGGGCCATGGGAATACCTCCTTTGCTCATCAAACCAGATCATTATAACATACTTTGCATCCCGTGCGCTACTGCCGGGAGGAGACGGAGCGTGAATTTATGGACATGCTTGACAGGGCTGCTCAGGCGATGGCGGGGCTGGGCACGCAGCAGACGATGCTGATCCTGTGCCTTTTGCTGGTGCTGCTGATGCTGGTGGCGCTGGTGCTGCTGCACCGCCGCACGAAGCAGGCGGAGGAGAGCGTGCGCGAGATGAACCGGCAGATTTCGGAGCAGCTGGCGCAGGCGGACGCGCGCACGCGCGAGGCGAGCCAGAAGACACAGCGCGAGTACAGCGAGGCGATGCAGGCGGTGAACGACAGCGTCGTGCGCATGATGGGCGAGATGACGCGCACGCAGCAGGGCCAGATGGATTCCCTGGGCGGGCAGATGCGCGCGGCGGGCCGCCAGGAGGAGGAGCGCATGGAGCGCATCCGCCAGACGATGGACCGCCGGCTGAGCAGCTACGAGGAACGCCTGAGCAGCGTGACCAGGACGCTGGACGACAAGCTTTCCGGCAACGAGGAGCGCATGGAGCGCATGCGCGAGACGCTGGAGGGTGGGCTGTCGCGCATCAGTGAGGACAACCGCCGTGAGCTCGAGCAGATGCGCCTGACGGTCGATGAGAAGCTGAACGCGACGGTCGATCAGCGGCTGGAGGCGTCGTTTGCGCAGGTGACGCGCAGGCTGGAGCAGGTGACCAGCAGCCTGAACGCCATGCACTCCCTGGCGGGCAGCGTGGATGAGCTCAGATCGACGCTGGGCGGCACGCAGCCGCTGGGCGTGTGGGGCGAGGTGCAGCTGGGCACGCTGCTTTCGCAGATGCTCGCGCCGGATCAGTATGCGCAGCATGCGCCGGTGCGTCCGGGCGGCGAACCTGCGGCGGATTATGTCGTCGTGATGCCGGGCCAGGGCCATGGGCACACGGTGTATCTGCCGATCGACGCGAGCCTGCCGATGCGCGAGTATACGGAGCTGCGCGCCGCACTGGAAAACGGTTCGCGCGAGGATGTGGACAGCGCGCGCGGATTGCTCGAATCCGCCGTGCGCATGCACGCGCGCCGCATGAGCGAAAAGCTGCTCGCGCCGCCGTACACGACGGACTACGGCGTGCTGTTCCTGCAGAACGAGGGATTGTATGCGGAGGTGCTGCGCATCAGCGGCCTGGCCGAGCGCATCCAGAATGAGAGCCGCATGGTGATCGCCGGCCCCACGACCTTCGCCGCGCTGCTGCAGAGCCTTCAGATGGGCTTCAGGTCGCTGGCCATTGAGCAGCGGACGGAGGAGATCATGGCGCTGCTGGGCGCCGTGCGCTCGGATTTCAGCGGGTTTGCGGGGCTGCTCAGCCGCACGCAGAAGCGCCTGCGCCAGGCGAGTGAGACGATCGAGACAGCGCAGCGCCACAGCGAGAGCATCGCGCGCAGGCTGTCTGACGTGAGCGAGCTGCCGGGCGAGCAGGCCAAAGCGCTGCTCGGCGAGGACGCCGTCGAGACGGAAAACCCGTTTGACGACGATGACGACGGCTGGGATTGACACAATGATCGATGAAGAGAAAAGCGTGTCGAGCGCTTTTCTTTTTTTGCGCGCTGCAGCGACAGCGATAAAACCGAAACGCCTATACAATGAACCCATATTCTGAGCATAAAGGCGGGAAGTGTATGGCACAGAGCGCGGTCACGGCGGTTGAGGCGATTCGGGAAGAGGAGAGGACGGGCTTTCTGGCGGGGATTGAGCGGACGCTGAGGAGCCGCGGCACGGCGGCGCAGCGCGTGCTGTGCCTGCTGCTGATGGCGCTGCTCGCTTTGGCAAATCTGCCGGGCGGCGGCTATGCCTGTCAGGCAGCGATGTTCGCCGTGCTGCTGCGTCAGGGCTTCTGCGTGCCTGCGGCGTTTGCGGGTGCGGCGATCGGCTTTGCGGCCCACTATGTGTCGGGCAGTTTGCTGGGCTGCTGGCAGATGGCGGTCTGCGTGCTGCTGTGGCTTTCGTGCGGGCTGTGGGCACACCCCGGCAATCGCATGCCCATGGCGGCGGCGGTTCTGCTTGCGCAGCTGTCCGCCGGGGCGGTCACAGGCGTCTCGTCGTGGCTGGATGGACTTGCGCTTTCGCTCACCGCGATGGCGGGCGCGGGACTGAGCATGCTGTATGACGGCGCGGCGCTGGCCGTCTGCTATCGGGACGAGCTGGACGGCGAGACGCGGCCGCTGTGCGTGATGGCGGTGTGCGCTTCGCTGGCGGCGGGCATGCTGCATCTGCCGCAGGGCGAGATCCTCGCGGGCAGCATGGCGCTGTATCTGACGCTCGAGCACGCCTATGTCGGCGGCGCGTCGCAGGCGCTGCTGTGCGCGGGCGTGGTGGGCGGCGCGGTGTCGCTGGGCATGGGCAGCGTGAATATCTGCGCGATGCTGCTGTGCGGCGGCTTCCTGGCCGGCGAAATCAAGACGCGACACAGGAGCCTGTGTCTTCTGCTGATGCTCAGCGGCATGGCGGCGGCCTGCGCGCTGCTGCGCGGCGACCTGGAGGCGATCCGGCTGCTGGTCATCTGTCTGCCGGGTGCGCTGCCGTTCCTGCTGCTCTCCAGCGTCCAGCGCACGGCGGTGACGGGGCTGGTGGAGCGCACGGCGCCGGACGAGATGACGCAGTCCGAGGCGATTGCGGTGCGCTGCGCGTCGATGATCCACGCCTGGGCGCATCTGTACGAGGACACGGCGCAGATGATGCAGGGCCTGAGCGCGTCGGCGCAGGAGAACCCGCTACTGCGCCAGTGCGTGGAGCTGCTTGGCAAGACGAGCACGGCGGCGCATCAGGTGTGCGAGCGCACGCTCAGCGAGATTCGCCCGGACGACGAGGCGTACCGCCGCATCCGCTACGCGCTTGTGCGCGCGGGAATGGAGCAGGTGCGCGTGGCCTACGCGCTGCGCATGGGCGGGCGGATGGAGGCGATGCTCCTCAAGCCCGAGCACATCGCGCCGGTGACGCTGGAAAAGCTGGTGTCCACCGCGTGCGGCGTGCCGATGCGCGCGTGCGTCCGCGAGGGCATGCTGAGCACGCAGGCGGTGTTTGAGCAGGCACCTGCGCTGATGCTGGAGATTGGCGCGGCGACGCGCAGCCGCTCCGGTGAGGAGGTGGCGGGCGACAGCTATGTCTCCCGCACGCTGCCGGGCGGCCGGCATGTGCTGGCGCTGTCGGACGGCATGGGCAGCGGCGTGAGTGCGATGCAGGAGAGCTACGCGGCGCTGCGGCTGATGGTGGAGAGCCTGCGCGCGGGCTACACGCGGGCGCAGGCGCTGGACGTGGTGAACGCACTGATGCTCATGTGCACGGGGCGGGAAATGTACGCGACGATGGACCTGTGCGTGTGCGACCTGCACACGGGCGAGACGGCGTTTGAAAAGCTGGGCGCGTGCGCGTCGTACGTCGTGCGCGACGGCGAGGTGCGCGCCATCGGCGCGGACACGCTGCCGGTGGGCGTGCTGCCGGATGTGGAATCCAGGTCGCTGCGCATGACGCTGCGCCCCGGCGACGTGGTGATCCTGCTCACCGACGGCGTGGCGGGCGCGTATCCCGGCGGGGAGGAGGCGCTGCGCGCGGCGATTGCCAGGCTGTACTGGCTGCATCCGCAGGCCGTGGGCGAAAAACTGATCGGCGAATGCCTGCTGGCGGGCGAGGCCAGGGACGACATGGCGGTGCTCTGCGCCCGCGTGAGCCGGTCCATTTTAGAATGACGCGCAGAATGTGCGCCGGAGGCCGGGGGCTTCCGGCGCTTTTTGACCAATGTAATACTATTCTCAAATAGAAACGAGCTATAAGCGCGAAGCGAAGAAGGGG
>CAMFCQ010000017.1 GCA_945948915.1 uncultured Clostridia bacterium
GTTGTGCCGCAACGGGTTCGGAGTTTCAAAAACTCACTCCCACTCAATCGTTCCGATAGGCTTCGGGGTCAGATCCAGCAGCACGCGATTGATGCCGTCCACCTCATGGGTGATGCGGTCGGTGATGTGGTGCAGCAGGCTGTAGGGGATCTCCTCGATGGTCGCGGTCATCGCGTCCGTGGTGTTGACTGCGCGGATGATGGCCGGCCAGCCCTCGTAGCGCTTGCCGTCCTTCACGCCGACGCTCTTCATGTCCGGCACGGCGATGAAGTACTGCCAGACCTTGCCGGCCAGGCCGTTCTTGTCAAACTCCTCGCGCAGGATCGCGTCGGCTTCGCGCAGCGCGTGCAGGCGGTCGCGGGTGATCGCGCCCAGGCAGCGCACGCCCAGACCCGGACCCGGGAACGGCTGACGGTAAACCATGCCGTGCGGCAGGCCGAGGGCCTCGCCCACGACGCGGACCTCGTCCTTGTAGAGCAGCTTCACCGGCTCAACGAGCTCCATGTGCATCTCCTCCGGCAGGCCGCCCACGTTGTGGTGCGCCTTCACGCCCTTGCTCTCCAGGATGTCCGGATAGATGGTTCCCTGGGCAAGGAAGGAAATGCCCTCGAGCTTGCTGGCTTCCTCATCGAAGACCTTGATAAACTCGCCGCCGATGATCTTGCGCTTGCGCTCCGGCTCGGAGACGCCGGCAAGCAGGTCGAGGAAACGGTCGGTCGCATCGACGTAGATCAGGTTGGCGTCCATCGCCTTGCCGAACACCTCGATGACCTGCTCGCTCTCGCCCTTGCGCATCAGGCCGTGGTTGACGTGCACGCAGACCAGCTGCTTGCCGATGGCCTTGATCAGCAGCGCAGCAACAACGGAGCTGTCCACGCCGCCGGACAGCGCCAGCAGCACCTTCTTGTCGCCCACCTGGGCACGTACGGCAGCAACCTGTTCCTCAATGAATGCGTTGGCCAGTTCAGGGGTAGTGATGCGGGCCATGGACTCTGGACGAACATTGCTCATGATGATCACTCCTGTATCGATTTGTAAATATGGGATTGCCGAACTCATTCTATCACGCGGCAATTGCAGATGTAAAGAAAACCGGAAAATTTCCTGCACGAACGTTCGGATTACGCCGCCCGAATGTATATTTACATGCGCACAAAACCGCGATATAATGACTTTCAAATTGATATTGCGAAACGGGTGATCACATGCTTCTTCTGATGACCAGCAGCCCCTGCGATGACCGCGTGCCGCAGGGCGTGAATCTGCCCTGCGTGCTGTGCGGGCGCAATCACTTTCTTGACAATCTGCGCGCGCACTGGAAGCCGGACAGCCGCCTGGTCGTCGTCTGCTCCGATCCCTTCAATTTTCCGCTCAACGACGAGATGTGCGATACGTTTACCCGGTGCTTCAATTACCACGGGCTGACGGTTTCCTCCAGCACCATGCTCGACAGCCGCAACGCGCGCGATGCGGGCAGGCTCATCGCGTTCAGCGACGTGGTGCTGCTCGGCGGCGGGCATGTGCCCACGCAGAATGCTTTCTTCGCCGAAATCGGTCTGCGTGCGCTGCTGCGCGAGTATACGGGTGTGGTCATCGGCGTGAGTGCGGGCTCCATGAACTGCACAAACCCCGTCTATGCTCAGCCGGAGCTGCCCGGGGAATCCGTCGATCCCAATTACAGGCGCTTCCTGCCCGGGCTTGGGCTGTCCAGCGTGCAGATTCTGCCGCATTACCAGATGGTGAAGGACAACCTGCTCGACGGCAGGCGCCTGTTTGAGGACATCACCTTCGGCGACAGCTATGGCCGTACATTCTATGTGCTGGTGGACGGCAGCTACGTCATGCGCTTGGGCGGCACCTATACGCTCTGGGGCGAGGGCTACGTCATCCGCGACGGCGCGATGCGCCTGATCTGCCGTGAGGGCGAGCACATCACGATTCTTCCCGGGGAGGCATGAGGATGGAGCTGCTGCATGGACGCCCCGCAAGCAGCGCGGGCCGGCTTGACAAGGAGATGCGGGTGTACGATCTGCTCGACAGCCTCGGCATCGCCTATGAGCGCACGGACCATGAGGCCGCCATGACCATGGAGGACTGCATGGAGATCGACCGGATTCTCGATATCGTCATCTGCAAGAATTTGTTTCTGTGCAACCGGCAGAAGACGAGGTTCTATCTGCTGATGATGCCGGGCGACAAGATCTTCAAGACCCGCGATCTCTCGCCGCTCATCGGCTCGTCGCGCCTGTCGTTTGCCGACGCGCAGGACATGGAGAAGTATCTGGACATCACGCCCGGCTCGGTCTCCGTCATGGGCCTGATGAACGACACACAGAACCATGTGCAGCTGCTGGTGGACAGGCCGGTCATCGAGAGCCCGCTGCTGGGCTGCCACCCATGCGTGAACACGTCAAGCCTGCGCCTGAAGACAGAGGACGTGCTCGAGCGCTTCCTGCCCGCCGTGCATCACGACGCGATCGTCGTCGATCTGCCGGAGTATCGGGACGAAGCCTCGGTGTGATCGGGCAGCAGGCCCGCGGGCACAAGTCGGTTTCAACACGGTGCGACAGCAGACCCGCGCCGTAATTTTATAAATGTGCAAGGAGGAATACCATGAGGCTGGACGGATACGGGCTTTTCGTCAAGGATATGGGCACCATGATCCGCTTCTACCGGGATGTCCTGGGATTTGAGATCAAGGAGAGTGAAGACGCGGACAATGTGTACCTGCTCAAGGACGGGACGCTGTTCCTGCTCTATGGGCGAAAGGATTTTGAAAAGCTGACGAGCAAACGCTACGAATACCTTCAGGGCGTCAACGCGCATTCCGAAATGGAGCTGTATGTGGATACCTATCAGGAGGTCGATGAGCAGTATCAGCACGCCATGCAAAACGGCGCAACGTCTCTGCTGGAACCGACGACCGAACCCTGGGGACAGAGGACATGCTTCATCGCCGACCCGGAGGGGAATGTCATCGAAATCGGCTCCTGGAACAAGCCGTATGACGAGAAGGACAAGTGAAAAATACCGCGGCTGTGTCCGTCCGGACATGGATGCCTCATTTTGATGTCTCTCCTGCCGAGCGACAGAGAAAGAGATTGCCTGTGATCAGGACGTGACGATCTGCGGAGGTACGGTCATTTCTGCCGTGGACGGATGGAGCATGGCTGGGCATTTGACATGCTGTCGGCCGCACAGTTCGCGCTGGCGGCGACGAACTGCATCCTGCTGAAAAGAGAGCAATCAGAAGGTACAACGGAGGATATGCAATGAGACGTTTGGTCATCTATGTACATGGCAAGGGCGGCTGCGCGGAGGAATCGGAGCATTACCGGCCCCTCTTTCCCGACAGTGATGTGATCGGTTTTGACTATCACGCACAGACGCCCTGGGAAGCAAAGGAAGAGTTTTCCCGTTTCTATGATCTTCACAGCGAGGGATACGATTCGGTTGTGCTGATCGCAAACAGCATCGGAGCCTTTTTATCAATGCACGCCCTGGCTGAAAAGAGCATTTCAAAGGCCCTGTTCATTTCGCCCATCGTGAACATGGAGAGACTGATTGCGGACATGATGATGTGGTCAGCTGTAACAGAGGATGAGCTGAAAAGCAAAGGACAGATTCCTACGGATTTTGGAGAGACCCTGTCCTGGGCGTATCTGTGCTATGTGCGGGCGCATCCTGTCAGGTGGAGCATACCCACCTGCATTCTGTACGGCGGAAAGGATCACCTGACTTCCAGAGAAACCATATCCGGGTTCGCGGAGCAGATCGGCGCAGCGCTCACCGTCATGGAGAACGGAGAGCACTGGTTCCATACGCCGGAACAGATGAACGTCCTTGATCGCTGGATCAGCAGCTCGATTTGATCATTTCATGAAGGAGGCGGCATCCCCTTCCGCGATCAGGATGAACACCGAATGGAGTTGTATCCGGAGATATTCAGCCAGCAGCGGAACGGATAAGCGCGCGTCCTATTCCTCCAGCCTCCATCCCCAATCCCCGTGATAGATCATCTGCCGGGTCATGCCGCCGTCGATGCAGATGTTCTCGCCGGTGATGAAGCCCGCCTTGTCCGAGCAGAGGAACAGCACCATATGGGCGATGTCCATGGGATTGCCCACCCGACCGGCCGGCTGCTGAATGGCATCCGGCCCTTCGTATACCCTGTACGCCGTGTCGATCCAGCCGGGCGAAATCGAATTGACCCGCACCCGACCGGCGAGGCTGACGGCGAGCGCATGGGTCAGGGCCGCAATCCCGCCCTTGGCGGCGGTGTAGCTTTCGGTCTGCGGCTGGCTCATCCGATCCCTGGACGAGGAGATATTGATGATGGCGCCGCCGGAGGCGAAGTGCGGGGCAAACAGCTTGCTCAGATAAAAGGGCGCCGTGACGCCCACGGACAGCGCGTACTGGAATTCCTCGTAGGTGCATTCGTCGATGCCCTTCATCAGCGGCAGGGCGTTGTTGATCAGGAAGTCGATGTGCCCGTGTTTGTCCAGAACGGTCTGGGCAAAGGCGTGAAGCGTCTCCTTTTTGCTGATGTCCCCGACATAGTGCTCGCCCGGCGCGATGTCGATGATCTCCACCGCCGCGCCCTCGTCCCGGAAGGCTTCTGCAATCGCCTTCCCGATGCCGTGCGCGCCGCCTGTGACGACGGCGACTTTTTCTGCAAAGGCTGGGTTCATGGGTTTGTTCTCCTTCTGAGGGTTTCACAGGATATGAAAATTGGAATTTGTCGTTCTGATAAACGGATAATTGTCAATTTGTTTTACATAAATATGTATCTGTCATCATAATGATTTTTGCATATCTTGAAATTCTATCAAGCCTATCGCCTCGTTTATTTCAGCCCATCTAATATCCCTTACCTCTTCAGCTTGCATTGTAGTATCCATGGATTTGCTATAGGCAACGAAATAGACAACATCTTTGGTTACACCATCTTTAGGAGAGTATGTCTCTACTGTCCTAAAACCAGTGTCAATGATGACATCTAAACCGACCTCTTCTTTTATTTCTCTTAAAGCGGTCTCTTCTTCTTTTTCGTTCTCTTCAACATGTCCCTTAGGGACACCCCAGTGTCCGTCAAGCATTTGCTCCACTAAATAAAGTCGTTTGTCATTGATGTTTGTATAAACAATTGCTCCGCAACTTTTTTCATATTTCACTTTGCCAATTCCTCCGTCAAATTCCGATTTATCGCGCTGCATGATTTGTCTCTTTCTCCATCTCTTCCCGAATGTCCCGGATCAGATACTCGAGAAAATCCCTGCATTTCCCGCAGCCCCTGCCCGCGCCGGTTGCGTCCATGACCGCCTGCAGGGTGTCTGCTCCGTTCCGGATGGCATCCTCGATCATGCCGTATGTGACGTTTCGACAATGACATGCTTCTTTCCTGCGATTCACAATTTCGTCCCTCCTATGATATTGGGTTGCTTCGGTTCAACATCCGAAGCCTGTTGTGATCAAAAAAGAATGACTTTGATCAGTAAAGCGATAATGACCAGCCAGATCAATACGACGGGTATGGCGTAAACCCATTTCTTCGGTTTCCCATTCTTCCACATCCCCTCCGACTGCGCTCTGCATCTTTCAAGCACATGGGCTGGAATCAGCTTCACGGTGATCACAATCAGGGCTGGCAGCAGAATCACATCATCCAGAACCCCCAGAACCGGAATAAAGTCCGGGATCAGGTCGATGGGTGACAGCGCATAGGCCACTGCGATTCCCGCGAATACCTTTGCCAATACGGGTGTTTCGTGATCCTTCAAGGCCAAAAACAACGCGGGAATATCGGTTTTCAGTTTTCCTGCTCTTTCTTTCAGGTTCAGTTGTTCGCCCCTGCCATTCAATTCCTCACGGAGTTTTTCGCCCGTCCATCGTGTCAAGCAGTCCGTCCTTGCTCAGAACAGATCCAGCGCATTGCTGAGATAGATTTCCTCCCGCACCTTCAGCTGATGCTCCGGCCTGGTCATGTAATAGAGCAGGAATTCCAAAATCAGCGCGCTGCCCAGGCCGCGTCCCTCGATCTTGAACTGGGTAAAGCCCATGGGCAGGTAGGTGTTCACGATGTCGCCGATGCTGATGAAGCCGGGATTCTCCATCGCCTTGGAGAAGCGATAACCCTCGCCGGCGTCCGGCGCGGCGCAGCGGTGCTCTGGGCCGCTCTCGCCCAGAATCTTCCGGCTGACGGCCTCGTAGCACTGCTTTCTGTCCCGACAGCCAAACCAGCAGCATTCGTTGCAGAGGAATTCCACCTTGGCCTTGAGCGGGTCGGGCAGCGCGCTCAGCCTGCCCAGCGCCTTGTTCAGGCGGAAATCCGGCACGACGTACCGGAACACCTCGCGCTCCAGCTCACGCTCGAGCTGCCCAAAGTCCGTCAGCACCTTGGTGGTGGAGGACACGAGGTACAGCCCCGGATACGTGCGCCGGATGTAGTCCATCAGCAGCTCCGAATGGACGATCACGCCGTTTTGCGGCCCGTTGCTGGCTTCAAGCATTCGGCAGAGGGCGTTGCATTTCCTGTCGGCAAGGTGCTCCTCCCGCAAAAGCGAATTGCTGAACGTCAGCCGTGCGGAGATGTCGTATGCCCGCGTCAGCGCCAGCGCTGCCTGCGGGTCGCAATCCTCCGCGCCGACGCGCCCGCCGCTCCAGATGCAGTCCGACGGCGCGCCGTAGATCGAGCCGATTGCACACCAGTCGTAGAACCAGTCCCTGTGCGCCCGATACAGCGGCAGGAACGCGCGGTACAGGTCGGTGAACTCGAACAGGCCGGGAAGATGATACATCGCGATGCCTTGCCTGGGCTTCGCAGGTTCAGAGTTTGCAAACATGAAAATCACCCCACAACCAGCTTATTGGTCTTTTTCAGGAACTTCGCCGGGATTGGACGATCCAGCTTGTTGTTGGTGATGGTTTTGACATCCGGGAATTTATAGGAAATACCGCGCCGGGCCAAATCCTGCTCCAGATTCGAAGTGATGATACCGCGCAGGGACATGGCTGTAGAGCCAATTTCAATACGCAGCACTTCAAAACGTCCAGCAATGCAAGCGGCATCTGCTTTGAATTGCGCGTTCTGAGCAAGAGCCAGAAGATCGGCTGAACCGGCGATGGATGAAATCACACTCATTAAGTGAGATTTACCGGTGCCATAGTTACCAACGAGCAGAACGCCCTTGTTGTCAACGACGTTCTCCAACTGAAGCTGAGAGATAATCTTGGCACTGATCAGTTCAGCCATGCTGTCGCTCATAACATAACTGCTGACCAGTTCCTCGGCCTTCTTCTTATCGTCTGCGCGGCGCAGAACAATGACCGACTCAATCGGATCGAACTGAATCAAATCACGGTACTTCATGGTGCTGCACTCCTTATTCTGTGATGACATATGTATCAACGAATTTGGTATCATCATTCCAGAGGACAGCAGCATCACACCGATGATCCTCCATCTTCGCTCTCTCAAGGAAAAGGACGACATGCTGATCGTCGTGCTGCTGGCCGCCATACTCGGCCTGCGCCGCTCCGAAATCTGCGCATTGACACAAGAAGAATTCTTCGACGGCAAGGTACGCATTGACAAGGCCCTTGTACCCTCCTATGACAACAAAACCTTTGTCCTCAAGGGCACCAAGTCCAAAGCAGGAAAACGCATCCTGGCCGTGGAGCCTGGCGTCTACGCCACGGTCAAAGCCTACGGCTGCGACCCGTGCACAGGCCGCATCATCTCCACCAACCCGGCGCGCGTCTCTGCAAGGTACACCACGCTGGCCAGGCGCTTTGGCGTACCGGGCAGCCTGCACGATCTGCGCCACTATTACGCCTCCATCCTCGCTGCGCTGAACGTCCCCGTCAAGTACGCCATGCGGCGTCTCGGCCACAGTACGCCGCAGGTGACTGAAAAGGTATACCAGCATGCGCTCTCTGCGTATGATCAGAAGTTCAATGACGTCGTCAACGAACACACTGCGCAGCTGGTTGGCGGTCCTACCGTGTGATATTCTCGTGTGATATGAATTGGAAAAACGCTTCCAACCGACAGTCATGCGCATTCGGAATCGGAAATCTCGTTCCACAATTATTCCAGCTATTGCAAAGAAAAAATCCGGTTTCTCAGCTATTGCTAAAAAACCGGATTGGCGGAGAGTTAGGGATTCGAACCCTAGGGACCTTTCGGGTCCACAGCATTTCGAGTGCTGCACCTTCGACCTCTCGGACAACTCTCCAAAGAAGATGGGTCCTCTTTCTGAGGACCCATCTATTATAAAGCAAATCGCTTCATTCTGTCAAGCCGGGAACCGCAATTACAGCTCGGACGCGATGTCCACGATCTCCATGGAGCGGCGGATGAACTCGGTCATCTGCTCGGCCTGAAGCGGCTGGCGGGAGAGCTCGGCCAGGTCGTAGAGCTGGCGGGTGAGCAGCAGGCTGCGCTCGTCCTTTTCGCGGCTGGCCAGCTTCTTCACGGTCTTGTTGCGGCTGTTGAGCACGACGGAGTACTTCGCCGGCATGGTGTACTCGCTGCGGCCGTAGATGCGGCCCATGTCGTTGAAGCGGCGGGTCTGCTCGTCCTCGATCAGCATCAGCGGAATGCTCTCGTTGGCCAGCGGCTTCACCTCGACGGTCAGATCGTCCTTGCCGGCCGCCTCGCGGATCAGGCCGGTCAGCTTCTCCTGATCCAGCGCCTCCGCCTCGCCCTCGGCCGTCAGGCTCTCCAGCTCCGCGTCCACGCGGCAGAACTTGAAGTTTTCGCCGGCGCACGCGCTGTACTCCATGTAGGAGACGAAGTTCACGTCGATCGCCTGGTCGAGCACCGCCACGTCGATGCCGCGCTCGGTGAACAGGCGGATGGCCGCGTCCTGACGCGCCGCGTCGGAGGTGTAGACCATCTTGTTGCTGAGCTTCTCGCCATTGGCGGTCTTGTACTCCTCCAGGGTGACGTACTTGCCCGCAGTGGTCTTGAAGAGTACGCAGTCCTTCATGCGCTCGGCAAACTTCTCATCGCGCATCATGCCGTACTTGATGAACGGATGAATGTCCGGCCAGAAGCCCTCATAGGCCTCGCGCTCGGTCTTGAACATGCCGGTCAGCTTGTCGGCCACCTTCTTGGTGATGTGCGTGGAGATGCGGCGGACGTAGCCGTCGTTCTGCAGGAAGGAACGGGAGACGTTGAGCGGGAAGTCCGCGCAGTCGATCACGCCCTTGAGCAGCATCAGCCACTCCGGGATGACCTCCTTGATGTTGTCCGCGACGAAGACCTGGCCGGAGTACAGCTTGATCTGGCCCTCAATGCCGCCGAACTGCTCCTTGAGCTTCGGGAAGTACAGGATGCCCTTGAGCTTGAAGGGATAATCCACATTCAGATGGATCCAGAACAGCGGGTCCTCATACTCGTGGAATACCTTGCGGTAGAACGCCTTGTAGTCCTCGTCCGTGCAGTCCTGCGGGGCCTTGACGTACAGCGGCGTGGTGTCGTTGATGGGCTTGGGCTCGGGCTTGGCGGGCTTCTCGTTATCCTCGGTCTTCACGATGTCGCCGTTTTCGTCGGTGACGGTCGCCTCGGCCGCTTCCTTCTTTTCCTCCTCGGGCTTGATCTCCTCGAGGTAGATCGGGTAGGCCATGAAGGAGCAGTAGCGCTCGAGCACCTCATGCACGCGCCAATAGTTGAGGAATTCCTCCTCCGCGTCGTTGATGTAGAGGGTGATGGTGGTGCCGCGCTCCGTGCGGTCGCTTTCGCTCATGGTGAAGCTCATGCCGTCCTCGCTCTCCCAGTGCACCGGGGTTGCGCCCTCACGGAAGGACAGCGTATCGATGGTCACCTTGTCCGCCACCATGAACACAGAGTAGAAGCCCAGGCCGAAGTGGCCGATGATGCCGCTGTTCTCCTTGTCCTCATCCTTGGCGTATTCCTCCAGGAAGGACTTCGCGCCGGAGAAGGCCACCTGGTTGATGTTCTTCTCCACTTCCTCCTGCGTCATGCCAACGCCGTCGTCGATGAAGCGCAGCGTCTTCGCCGCCTTATCGACCTCCACACGGACGGAGCAGTTCTCCGCTAGCTTGTAATCGACCAGGCGCAGCTTGGTAATCGCGTCGCAGCCGTTGGAGACCACTTCGCGGATGAAGATGTCCTTGTCGGAGTAGAGCCATTTCTTGATGATAGGCATGATATTCTGCGCATCAATGGATACGCTGCCGGTAATCGGATCCATAAACAGACCTCCTTGTATATCAAAAGCGATGGTTTTCCTGTGACAACACGTATTGTAGCGCCGCTTTGTGCCGATGTCAAGAGAAAATTAGCACTCGTCAATCAAGAGTGCTAACAATTCTGCCGCGGTCAATTGCAGAATTTCCCCCTTTTTTCTTGCGGCAAAATGGCGTATAATGGACGCAGTTCCATACAAATGTTATTGCTGAAACAGAAAGGACGATTCAACATGGCTGTTCATATTCTGGAAGAGGCGCGGCGCTGTCTCAACTGCAAGGTGCCCATGTGTCAGAAGGGTTGCCCGATCCACACGCCGATTCCGAAGGTCATCCGGATGATGCTGGACGGCAAGCTGGATGAAGCCGGCTGGACCCTCTTTGAGAATAACCCGCTGACTACGGTCTGTTCTCTGGTGTGCAATCACGAGAATCAGTGCGAGGGGCACTGCGTGCTGGGCCGCAAGGGCGCGCCGGTGCACTTCTCCTCCATCGAGAACTACATCTCCAGCACCTATTCCAGCAAGATGAACAAGGGCCCTGCGCCCAGCAATGGCATTCGTGTGGCGATCGTCGGCTCCGGCCCGGCAGGTCTGACCATCGCGGTCATCCTGGCGCGCAAGGGCTATCAGGTCACGATCTTCGAGGGCAAGGACAAGATCGGCGGCGTGCTGCGCTATGGCATCCCGGATTTCCGCCTGCCCAAGAGCGTGCTTGACGACTTTGAGTACCATCACCTCGTGCTCAAGAACATCAAGGTTCGCCCGAATACGACCATCGGCGGCGCTATCACCATCGAGAACATGCTCGAGGACGGCTACAAGTCCATCTTCCTGGGCACGGGCGTCTGGCAGCCGAACACCCTGCACATCAAGGGCGAGACGCTGGGCAACGTGCACTACGGCATCAACTACCTCAACAACCCGGACAGCTACCGCCTGGGCCAGACGATCAACGTCATCGGCGCGGGCAACGCCGCCATGGACGTGTGCCGCACGGCGCTGCGCAAGGGCGTGCGCGAGGTCAACTGCTTCTCCCTGACGCGCAAGATCGCCGCGTCCAAGCACGAGTTTGACTACGCGGAGCTGGAGGGCGTGAGGTTCCACTACAACAAGAGGCCGGTCGAGATCGTCGACGAGGGCGTGATCTTCGAGGATGTAGCGGAATACGAGGACGGCACGTTCGAGGCGCTTCCGGAGTCCAGGAAGCTCTATGCTGCGGACAGCACGATCATCTCCATCAGCCAGGGCCCGCGCTCCCGTCTGGTCAATACCACACCGGGGCTGCAGGCCAACCAGCGCGGTCTGCTCGTCGCCGACGAATACGGCCGCACGACCCGTCCGGGCATCTTTGCCTCCGGCGATGTGGTCGCGGGCGCGCGCACGGTGGTCGAGGCTGTCGCCCACTCCAAGATGGTGGCTGAGGCCATGGACGCCTACATGCAGGGCTATGACCTGGAGAAGAAGCTCAAGGGGTTCATCAAGTAAAGGCATACATACAAAGCGGGGGAACGCTGCACGGCGCTCTCCCGCTTTTTCAGTTCCTCCCCTTGCGCCGATCGGCGTCATCGGCAGGGAAAACGCCGGATTGCGCGATTCGGGAGGATTCCCGGCATCGGGGGTCGAATAATCTATCAGGATTTACTGAAGAAAAGAAGATCTGGAAGAAATGGAGGAAAACGACATGAAACGAATGCTGATTCTGCTGCTGGTCATCGCGATGCTCGTTCCCTGCGCAGCGCTGGCCTATTACAACCCAACAACCGGCATGAGCACGGATTCACCGTCTGTCATGTACGCCCGTCTCAATCAGCGCATGGCGACTCGCACCGGCCCCGGCACGCAGTACAGCGAGCCCGGCACATTCTACTCCGAGGGCACCAAGGTGAAGCTCATTTCCTATACGACGGATATCAACGGCGTCAAATGGGTGCAGGCGGAGATCGACGCAAACGGAAGCCTGATGCGCGTGTATACCGGCCTCAAGCGCTTCAGCGGCGTGGATACAAGCAAGCTCTGCCGCGAGGAGCGCATGAACATTGCCGCTGCGCTGGACTCCAACATCACCCCGGCCTATGGGCCGGGCTGGCAGTATGCCGAATACGACTTCACCCTGCGCAAGGGGAGCCAGGTGCTGGTTCTGGATCATGAGAATGGCTATGACATGTGCGAATTCTATGTGAACGGCACGCTGTACCGCGCCTGGTTCCCGGACTGCGGACTGATTCCCCAATAAGACAGACGCACAGCTTCGCATACGCTGCACAGAGAAAGCGGCGCAGCCCGCATAGCCTGCCGACATGGCCGCATATCAAACAGCCCTCCTGCCGCAGCCCGGTTTTCCCGGCTCTGCAGCAGGAGGGCGATTGTTTGCCTTTCGGCATTCATGCAGTCAGCGCATGAGGCTGAGACAGCAGGCCGCCGACTCAGCCAATCCGCATCAGCCGATGTAGCCGGCGAACAGGAACGCAAACGCGTAGGAGCAGATGGCGACGGACAGCCAAGTGATGCCGCCCAGCGCAATGGGCTTGAGGCCCTTGGAGAAGACGTCCTTGAACTTGATCTTGAAGCCCACACCGGCCAGCGCCGCCGCGAACAGGTACTTGCCCAGCTTGCCCAGCAGGGACACGCCCTTGTCGCTGAAGATGCCCAGGGTGTTCAGGCCCGCCATCACGACGAACCAGAGGATGAACATCGGGAAGGTCTTCTTCACAACGGTCAGCGCGCTGTCATTCTGCGCGGCCGTGCCGTCCTTCCTGGCGCGATTTGCCATGACCAGCGTCCACACCAGCGCAACGAAGATCAGCATCGTGGTGCGCACCAGCTTGACGTTCAGCGCGCCCTGGAAGGAGGGATCGCCGATCATGGCCTGATAGGTGGCCTGAGCGCCCGCTACGGAAGAGGTATCGTTGATCGCGGTGCCGGCTACGAAGGCGAACTGGTTCGGCGTGAAGCCCAGCGCGGAGATGAGGTAGGGATAGGAGAACGCAGCCAGCGTATCAAACAGGAAGATGGCCGCCATGGCGAAGGCGATTTCCGCCTCATGCGCCTTGATGATGCGGCTCAGGGTGGCAATCGCGGTGCCGCCGCAGATGCAGGTGCCGCCGCCGACGAGAATGGAGGTATTCTCGCTCACGCCGATCTTCTTGCCTACAAGCAGCGCCACCGTGAAGGAGAGCAGGATGTTGAAGATGATCAGCGGCAGGGCGCGCACGCCGGTGCCCAGAATGGCCGCAAAGGACAGCGTACCGCCGGTGGCGATGATGCCCCAGTTGAGGAACTGCTTGGAGCAGTAGGTCGTGCCCTCCTTGAAGTCCTTGCTGATGCTGGGCACAATGTTGCACACGATCATAGAGAAGAGCAGCGCCAGCATCGGGCCGCCGATGACCGTGCGGCCAAACCAGGCCTTCTGCAGGTCGGTACTCATGTTGGCGGCAATGCCGACCACAATGCACAGCGCGATCGCGAGGATCTTGCCCCACTTGATCGAATTGTTCTGATTGTTCATGACGAATTTCCTCTTTCCTCTGTATAGTTGTTATTTTAACGACAACATTCGGGCAAAAAAATATCTCTGCATCTGAGCAGGAGACCGCCATAAAACAGGCAATGGCATCGGAATGGCCTCCGGGCAGACAGCGTCTGCCCGGAGAAGCCAAAGAGAAGCGAAGGGATCAGCAGGTCGCGCCGCCCACCAGGTGCAGCTGCGCGTCCAGAATCGCCTGCTTGCGCTCGAGGATCGCGTCGGAGAGGATCTCCTTCTCAACATACTCGAAGCCCAGGCGGTCGATGGTATCGGCGAAGCGCTCGCCGGTCTTGCCCTGCTCACGGAAGAACAGGATGGCCTTCTCGACGGTGTTCAGCAGCTCTTCCTCGGTGGTGAAGATCTTGGAGAGCGCCTTGCCCTGCGCCACCTTCTTGCCCCAGCGGCCGCCGATGGTGATCTTGTAGCCCGGGGTGCCTTCCTCGATCACGTCGAACGGGCAGGAGTTCACGCAGCGGCCGCAGTTGTTGCAGACATCCTCGTTAATGGTGATCTCGCCGTCTTCGAGCTTGGCAGCCTTCATCGGGCAGGAAAGCTCCACCTGGCACTTCTTGCAGCCGTTGCAGGAGTCGACGTCAACGTTCGGCACCAGCTGGCCGATGATGCCCAGGTCGTTCAGATCGGGCTTGACGCAGTTGTTCGGGCAGCCGCCGCAGGCGATCTTGAACTTGTGCGGGAGCTTCACGGTGTGGTAGCCCAGATAGAAGCGCTCGTGGATCTTCTCGCTCAGCGCGAAGGTGTCGTACAGGCCATACTGGCAGGTCGTGCCCTTGCAGGAAACGACCGGGCGAACCAGAGAGCCGGTGCCGCCGGTCATGAGGCCGGCCGGCGCGATGAACGCCTGGAAGGCCGGGATATCGTTGAAGTGCACGCCGCGGACCTCGACGGTCAGGCGGGTGGTGAACTCCACCTCGCCATTGCCGAACTTCTTGGCAGCCTCGGCGATGACTGCGGTCTGCTCGGCGGTGATCTTGCCGTTCACGGTGATGATGCGGGCATTGAACAGGTCGGTTCCCTTGTTGTTGAGGAAGCCCATGCCCTTGACGCGCTTGATTTCAGCAGCATTGATCGTGCAAGCCATTGTGTGTTTCTCCCTTTCCTCTTATGTCTTTATGGATGTGGCATATTAGTCCACAGTGACGTCGGTAAACAGGTTGCCGCCCTCGAGCACGCGGGTATTGGTGTAGCCGAAGGCCTTGAGGCGGTTCTGCACCAGATACGCGCGCTTGCCCTTGTTGCACACCAGCAGGATCTTTTCATCCTTGCCAAGGCCGTCGATCGGGCCGGTGACGCTCGGCAGATCGACATACGGCGCGCCCTCGATGGTGGGCTTGAGGGAAGCGTCCACGATGCGGTAGCCCTCGGCCTCGCCGGCAGCATACTGCGCAGGCGTAAAGGTCTCAATCTTGCCGTCCAGCTTGTTCTTGAGGACGTTGAGCACATGGGCGAACGGATGGATGGCGGTGGAGAAGGGCGGCGCATACGCGAAGTCCAGACCGTCCAGATCCTCAAGCGTGGCCTTCATCATGATGCCGACCACGGCGATATCGACCACCTTGTCCACAGCGCCGGCGCCCATGACCTGCACGCCCAGCAGGCGCCGGGTGCTCCTGTCGGCGATCATCTTGATGGCCAGCGTGCCTGCGCCCGGCATGTAATGCGCCTTGGCGTCCACCAGCGCGATGACGCTCTCCGGATCAAAGCCCTCTTCCCTGGCCTGCGCCTCGGTCAGGCCCGTGCGGCCCACATCCAGGCCCGGCAGATGGCACACCGCCGTGCCCAGCACGCCGCGATAGCCGATCTCCTTGCCCATCATGTTCTGGGCGATGATGCGGCCGGCGATGTTGGCGGTGGAGCCCATCGGGGACCAGGCCGGCTTGCCGGTGATGGCGTTGCGCACCATCGCGCAGTCGCCGGCGGCATAGATGTCCGGATCGTTGGTCTGGCCCAGCTCGTTGGTGAGGATGGTGCCCTTGAACATCTCGATGCCGGTGTCGTTCAGGAAAGCGGTGTTGGGACGGATGCCCGCGCTCATGACCACCAGATCCGCCTTGTAGGCCTTCTTGCTGGTGAGCACCTTGGCAGCCTTGCCGTCCTTACCCTCGATGGCGGTCACCGTCACGCCGGTGATGACCGGGATGCCGGCCTCAGCCAGCTTGCCCTCGATGTATTCGGCGCATTCCTCGTCAAAGCCGGGCAGCACATGCTTGGCCATGTCCAGCACGAAGGGCTTCACGCCGTTCGCCTTGAGGTTTTCTGCGACCTCCAGGCCGATGTAGCCGGCGCCCACCACGACCGCGCGCGCAATGCTGCCGCCCGCAATCACATCGCGCAGGGCGATGGCGTCCTCGGGCGTGCGCATGAAGAAGACGTTCTCAAGCTCCATGCCGGGAATCGGCGGATTCACGGGGCTCGCGCCGGTCGCGATGACCAGCTTGTCATAGGCATAGGTCTTTTCCTCGCCGGTGGTCAGGTCAACGGCGGTGACCTGCTTGGCCGCGCGATCCACCTTCGTGGCCTCCACCAGGGTGAGCACCTTCGCGCCGGTCAGCCCTTCGTACTTTGCCGGGGTGTTGACGATCAGCTGCTCGCGCTCCTCGATGACATGGCCCACATAGTAGGGCAGGCCGCAGCCCGCATAGGAGATGTTCGCACCCTTGTTGAGAATCAGGACCTCATTGCTGCGGTCCTCGCGCATCAGCTTGGCAGCAATCTTGGTGCCCGCCGCAACGCCGCCCAGAACGACAATCTTCACGCAATTTCCTCCCTTTCGCAAAACAGCTTTTCATAAGCCGGTTCCTGCTGTTTCAAGCACACTGAGTATGTTATTATTTTACCATTCACGGAATTTGTTGTAAAATACGGATTTCTGATAAATCAATTTGGTTTTTATGATATAATCGGGGAAACAGGTTCACATTTATCTAAGGAGGAGATTGCGCATGGCGTCACTGAAGCAGCTCAGCATTTTCATCGCGGTGGCAGAAAAGCTGCGCATGAGCGAAGCCGCCAAAGCGCTCTACGTATCCCAGCCGACCGTCAGCCAGACGATCTCCGATCTGGAATCCGAGCTGGGCGTGGAGCTCTTTGAACGCGGGCGCAAGCAGCTTGTGCTCACGCCGCACGGGCGGCTGCTGCTTGAGCACGCGCGCCGGGTCATGGAGCAGGTCGATCTGATGAACGCCGCCGTCAAGGACGCGGCGCCGGTTCGCGAGCTGCGCATCGGCAGCACGCTCTCCATCGCCAACACGCTGCTTGCGCCCATTGGCCGGTATCTGGCGGACAACCATCCGGACATACAGTCTACCTATTTCATCGAGAATACCCGCAGCCTTGAAAACCGGCTGCTGCACAGCGAGCTGGACGTCGCGCTGATCGAGGGCCAGGTGCAGAGCGGCCAGATCGCCAAGCTGCCTCTGGTCAGGGATACGCTGATGGTGATCTGCTATCGGGAGCATCCCTTCTGGGGCCGCAGCTCGATTCAGCCCCAGGAGCTCTCCGCGCAGCCGTTCATCCTGCGTGAGCAGGGCAGCGGCACGCGCAAAATCTTCGAGGACTACCTGCGCCTGGCGAAGGTGGACGTGCGCGTCGTCGGCGAGTCGTGCAGCTCCGCTGCCATCATCGATATGGTGCGCCACGGTCTCGGCCTGGGCGTGATCTCCCACCGCTGCGTGGAGCGCTACACCGATGCGGAGATCATCCATGCCTGCGCCATCGAGGGCATGCCCATGGACCGGCTCTTCTACATCTGCTACAACAGTCGGATGCCCGTGCGCTCCCAGATGCAGGACTTCATCGAGTCGTGCAAGCAGGTCGTCAGGGAAGGATAAGGGCAGGCTTTGCACATCCTTCAGGCGCACGCCCGAGGGCGTGCGGTCTGACCATATCAATAAAGCGGGCGCAAGCCCGCTTTTGATATGCGCTTCATGCTGATTTCTATTTCAAGGCAACAGCCATGTGCTAAGCCCCGTCAGGCAACGCTTCGCTCCCTGACTGATTGATCTGGAGGACTTCGCCATATAGGGATACGTTGGGCTGCCGACCAAACCCCTTCTTCGCTTCGCGCTTACAGCCCGTTATTATCTGTGTTCAGATCCATCCCCGCCACGTCGCCAATGACGATGACCGCCGGAGCCTTGACCTGCTGCGCCCGGGCCGCCTGCGCAATCGTCTCAAGCGTCGCGCGCACGCGCGCCGGGTGTTGGGAATTGCCGCCGGAGAGCACCGCCGCGGGCGTGCTGCCCGGCTTGCCCGCCGCCATCAGCCGGCTTACGATGCGCTCCAGCTGCGCAAGGCCCATCAGGAACACCAGCGTGCCCTGAAGCTGCGCGAAGGCGTCAAACTCCTCGGGCAGGCCGTCCGCCGTGTCGGACGTGTGCCCGGTGATGATGTGCAGGCTGCGGCTTGCGCCCCGGTGCGTCACCGGAATGCCCGCCTCCGCCGGGATCCCGATGGCCGAGGGCACGCCCGGCACCTCGTGACAGGGCACGCCCGCCGCCAGCAGCGCGAGCATCTCCTCGCCGCCGCGGCCAAACAGATACGGATCGCCGCCCTTGAGCCGCACGACCATGCGGCCCATCCGGGCCTGGCGGATCAGCTCCGCGCAGATCTCCTCCTGCGGCGCGCTGTGCTGGCCGCTGCGTTTGCCCATGTACACGCGCTGCGCGTGTGCAGGCGCTTCATCAAGCAGCGCCTCGTCGATCAGATCGTCGTAGACAATCGCGTCGCAGCGCTGAATCAGCTTCAGAGCGCGCACGGTGATCAGGTCTGCCGCGCCGCAGCCCGCGCCGACCAGCCAGACCTCGCCCAGTTTTCCTTCGCTCACAGCAGTTCCTCCATCTCTGCGCCGTCAAGCGGCGCGCCCTTGGCCATGCACGCGGCAAACAGACGCTTGAGCGCCGCTGCGCGCGCCTTCTCCTCCGGCATCAGCGCCTTGAGCACCATGCGCTGCGCCTGCAGCCACAGCAGGATCTCCTCAAAGTGCTCCGGCACCATCGCTTCAATCTGCTCCTTAAAGTAGATCGCCGCCGTGGGGCTCGCGCCTCCGGTGGATACGCCCACGGAAAACGGGCCGTGGTGCACGAGCGCAGGGAAGATGAAGGAGCAATGCGCCGGATCGTCCACCACGTTGACCGGGATATTGCGCCGGCTGCACTGCTCGGCGATCACATGGTTCTGCTCGGGATCATCCGTCGCCGCGATGACAAACGCCCAGTTCGCGCGCAGATCGGACATCCGGAACGCGCGCTGCACCTGTTCCACATCCTTCATCGCTGCGATTTCCGGCAGAATCTGCGGCGCGATCACGCGGATGGACGCGCCATAGGGCGACAGCTTTTCAATCTTGCGCAGCGCCACCATGCCGCCGCCCACAACCAGGCCGCGCCGCCCTTCCAGCGGCACGAACATCGGGAAATACGGTTTCATGAATCCTCCTCCTGCGGCATGCAGTAGTACTGCCGCCCGTGCGGCGTGTCCGCAGCGTGCAGCGCGACGTGGAACACCGCGTCGATCACGCCGCTGTTTTCGATCTCCTGCGGCGTGCCGCAGGCGGCCAGATGCCCGTCCTGCATCACGGCGATGCGGTCCGCCATGCGCAGCGCCAGCGGGATGTCGTGCAGCACCAGCACCACGGCGCGGCCCTCGCGGGCCAGCTCGCGCGCCGTCTCCATCATGGACAGCTGATGCTCAATGTCCAGAAAGGTCGTCGGCTCGTCCATGAAGATGGTCTGCGTCTGCTGGGCCAGCGCCATGGCCAGATAGACGCCCTGCCGCTGTCCGCCGGACAGCTCGCCCACGTTCCTGTCCTCATACTGTGCCGCGCCCACGCGCGCAAGCGCGCTGCGCGCGATCGCGTAGTCTGCTTTGCCATAGCGGCGCGGATAGGACAGGTACGGGAAGCGGCCGTGCAGCACCATGCGCAGCGCCGTGATCACCGGCGTTGTGCGCGACTGCGTGAGAAACGCCGCCCGCTGCGCGATTTCCTTCCGGGACAGGCGCGCCATCGGCACGCCGTCATAGCGCACCTCGCCGCCGGTCCTTTCGATCAGGCCCAGCACCGCCTTGAGCAGCGTGCTCTTGCCGCAGCCGTTGGGCCCCAGCAGCGCCAGCACCTCGCCGGGGCGGAACGCAAGCGACACGCCGCGAAGGATGTCCTCCCCGCGATAGCCCGCGAAGAGGTCGTTCGTCTCAATCACCGGCGTGACCTCCTCTCTTCTTGAGCAGCAGCCACAGGAAGAACGGCACGCCCGCAAACGACAGCACAATGCCCACCGACAGCTCGTACGGCGCAAAGAGCACGCGCCCCAGCGTGTCGCACAGCGTCACCAGCGCCGCGCCGCCCATCGCGCAGGCGGGCATCAGCCTCTGGCTCTCCTCGCCGACAAGCCTGCGCATCATGTGCGGCACGATCAGCCCGACAAAGCCCAGCAGGCCGGCAAAGCTGATCGCCGCGCCGCAAAGCGCCGCCGCCAGCACCAGCAGCGCCAGCCGCACCGGGCGCACCGCAAGGCCCAGGCTTTGGGCTGTCTGTGTGCCCAGCGCGAGGATGTCCATCTGCTGCGCAAGCGTCATCACCAGCGCAAGGCTCACGAGAATCAGCGCCGCCGCCGGCGCGAGCCGCGTCATGGTCACGCTGGCAAAGCCGCCGATTCTAAAATCCGAGTAGCCGCTGAGCGCATCCGGCACAAGCGTGACCACCGCGTCAATCGCCGCGCTGAACAGGTTGGAGACCGCTACGCCGGAAAGCACCGTGGTCATGCGCGACGCGCCCGTCATTTCCGAGAGTGCCAGCACCAGCAGCACGCCGGCCAGCGCGCCGGCAAAGGCAATCACCGGCGTCGCCACGGCGGACATCGGCGCCAGCGCACAGGCCAGCGTGACCGCCAGGCCCGCGCTGGCGTTGACGCCGATGATGTTCGGTGCGGCCAGCGGGTTGCACAGCACCGTCTGGATCACCGCGCCGGCCACCGCCAGCGCGCTGCCGGAGAGCAGCGCGGCCAGCGTGCGCGGCAGACGCGTATAGAGGATGATCTTCGCCGCCACCGTGTCATTTCTGCCAAAGAACAGCGCCGACACGATGTCCCCCGGCGCAACCGCCACTGCGCCGACGCACAGGCTCAGCACGGCACTCAGCAGCACGCATGCCGGCAGAAGCAGGAGGACCTTACTGCTGTCCGTAGAGGATATCTGCGAGCTTCTCATACGCCTCTCCCCACCGCGCGTTCGGCTTCAGGTTGTACAGTGCGCTGTCCATCACGTGAACCCTGTCCTCCTGAACCGCCGTCAGCGTCTGCCAGGCGGGATTGGAGAACAGCGTCTCCTCCAGCGCGGCCTTGGCCACTGCCGGGTCGGCGCTCTGCTCCACGACGAAGATGAAATCCGGATCCGCCTGCAGGATGGCCTCCATGCTCAGCTGCTCCAGAAGGCTGGTTTCGCTGTCCGCGATGTTCACGCAGTCCATCGCCGCAAGCATCTCGCCCAGCACGCTGCCCTCGCTGCCCTTGACCTTGCAGCCCGATTTCGATGCCCGGATGTACAGCACGGACGGCCTTCTGCCGTCGGCCCGCGCTCTCGCCGCTTCCACCTGTGCCCGAACCTCCTCGCCGTACAGGGCGTAGTTCTGCGCGCAGCCCGTGATCTCCGTGCAGGTCTTCAGCATCCGCAGATAGTCCTCAAAGGTATCCACATCGAAATAGATCGCGTTCAGGCCCATCTGCGCAAAGGCAGGCTCAAGCTCCACATTGCGCGCCGTCGAGCAGCTGGCAATGACCAGCTCCGGGTTGGCCAGCAGCAGCTTCTCCATGCTCGGGTCCTTGGTCGCGCCCAGATTGATGACCTCGTCAGACAGCGAAAGATCAAAGCTGCGGAACGTGTCGTCCGCCGCGGCGACCAGCACATCCTTGCCGCCCGCCAGGCACCAGATATCCGCAAAGCTGCCGATCATCGCGGCCACGCGCTGCGGCTGCTTGAGCACGGTCACGCTGCGGCCCAGGTCGTCCGTGAAGGTCATCGTCTCCTGTGCGGCGGCTGTGCCGAAAACCAGCGCCGCTGCCAGCAGCATCAGGGCTGCCGCGCGCATCTTCCATGAGTTCATCGGGTTTCTCCCTTTCGTCTGTTTTTTGTCAACCTCGCCATTATAGCATCCCGCCCTGCACAGAAACAAGAAAACGCCGAAGATTCGGCGTTCGCAATTCATGAATTGAGGTATCAGAAAAATCGATGGGCGGGAGACGGGGAGTCCTCAAATCAGACGGCGCTCTTTTCCACCTCGGTCACGCACTCGCTCTTGAGCCTGCCGACCAGGTGCTGCAGCGCGTCGATCACATGCGGGCGGATGTCGCCGCCCACGAGCACGAACATGATGTCCTCGCCCACGGCCAGCTCGCCCTCGTTGAGCCATGCCCGCACATAGGTGATGCCGTCCATGCGCAGCGTCTCGGCCACGACGGCCTCCATCTTCTCCCTGTCATAGGAGAAGGTCATGCCGGTGACGGGCGGCGTGTCCTGCGCGCCCGCGCGAACTCTGGCCTTCGCCGTGCCGCGCACCACGCCGTTGTGCGTGAGGTACATGCCGACCTTGTCGGCGTCAGGATGCGCCTTGGCTTCGGCAAGCCAGGCGTCCATCGAAGGAACGGTCTTTGCCATAAACGCTCTCCTTATGTGGTTCTCATACTACTCTCAAATAAAATCGGCCATGCAATAACCGGCCGTCAGGTAACGCTTCGCTCCCTGACTGCTTTTCTATGATCGCTTCGCGATATGGAGACGTTGGGGGATTTCATCCCCCAAACCCCTAGCCTGGGGACCAGTCCTCAGACCCCTTCTTCGCTTCGCGATCATAACCATCATTTTTCCGGCGCGGCGCAGTCCGCCGAGCCCTCGGACGCGAGCATGTCCAGCCCGTGCTTGATCGGCTCGATGACGGCGAGGAGGTTTTCCTTCGCAGCCTTGGGGCTGCCGGGCAGGTTGATGATCAGCGACCGGCCGCGGATGCCCGCCGCGCTGCGGGACAGGCAGCCGCGCGGGGTGATCTTCATGCTCTCCGCGCGCATCAGCTCGGGAATGCCGGGCGTGGCGCGCTGCACCACGGCCATCGTCGCCTCGGGCGTGACATCGCGCGGGGAAAAGCCCGTGCCGCCAGTGGTGAGCACCAGACTGACACCCAGATCGTCGCAGCACTTCATCAGTTCCGCCTTGATCATCTCCATCTCGTCGGGGATAATGCCCGTGTACACCACGTCAAAGTCGTGTTCTCCCGCCAGCGCGCAAAGCACCGGGCCGCTCTTGTCCTCGCGCTCGCCGCGCGCGCCCTTGTCGCTGATGGTGAGCACCGCTGCTGTGTAGGTCATTTTTCGTCATCCTTTCTCGCAAAGTCGCCGTGGACGCCGCCCGTCTTGGAAAGCAGGCGCACATCGGTGATGACCATGTCCTTCTGCACGGCCTTGCACATGTCGTAGACCGTCAGCGCCGCCGTGGATGCCGCCGTGAGGGCCTCCATCTCCACGCCGGTCTTGCCGTCGCAGGAGACCGTCGCGCGGATATCGACCGCGCAGCGTGCCTCGTCGAGGGACAGTTCCAGGTTGATGCCGGTGATGCCGATCGGGTGGCACATCGGGATCAGATCCGGCGTGCGCTTGGCGCCCATCACACCCGCAATCTGCGCCACGGTGAGCACATCGCCCTTCTTCATGCCGCCGGTTTTGATCAGGCCAAACGTCTCCCGGCTCACCAGCACGCGCGCGCCGGCGACGGCCGTGCGATGGGACGGCGCCTTCCCGCCCACGTCCACCATCTTCGCGCGGCCCTGCTCGTTGAAGTGCGTGAAATCTTCCATGTTCTGCATCCGCTTTACGTTGAACGGAATGAGGCAAAGTCAGAGCGGAAAAGGCGATGCGCGGATTAAGCCATTTTAACAAGAATTCGTATAGAAAAGGGGCAGGCAGCCGGCTGCCGCCTGCCCCGGTCAGCGCGTGGGATTATGGGTTCATCGGGCTGAAGCCGACCGCCTCAAACACGGCGCTGGCCTCCTCGCCGGTCAGGTAGGCAAGGAACGCCTTGGCGGCCTCTTCGTTCTTTGTTGTCTTGAGCACGGCGGCCGGATAGATGACCTGGCCGCACATCTCGGCGGTGGCGGTATCCACGACGGTCAGGCCCGCGCTGTACGCGTCGGTGCCGTAGATGATGCCGCAGTCCACCACAGCCTCGGCCACCTGCGTGGTGACCTCCTTGACGTTGGAGCCGTAGGTGGTCACGCCTGCGGCGGCAAGCTCTTCCTCGCTGACGCCGTAGTACGCCAGGATCTTCTGGGTGTACTGGCCGACCGGCACGTCGGCGTTGCCCATCGCCAGCATGAGGCTGCCAGCCTTGAGGCCCTCGATCAGCTGATCGTAGGAGGTCACGTTCTTCGGGTTGCCTTCCGGCACGGCGAGAGCGACCTTGTTCTCCAGCAGGTTGATGCGGGTGCCCTCAAGCACGAAATCAAGGCGCGCCGTGTTGGCCCCGGAGGTGATGTCCAGCGCGTTCATCTGCTTGGGCGCGGCGGAGATGAACAGGTCGCAGTCTGCGCCCTCCTCAATCTGGGTCTTGAGCGTGCCGGAGGAATCGAAGTTGCAGACGATCTCCACGTCCGGATCGACTTCCTTGTACAGCTCGGCGATCTTTGTCAGGGTTTCGGTCATGGACGCGGCTGCGAAGACGATCAGCTCGGTCTTTTCCGCGCAGGCGCACACGGACAGGGACACGCTCAGCACGAGCGCCAGCACAAGGGCGGCAAGTTTTTGGATCTTCATCGGGTTTTCTCTTTTCGTATTGATTTTGGGGGAGAAAGCCGCTATCCTATTCCTGATAGGGTGGACAAGAGGAATGCTCAGGCAGCTTTCTCCCCTATGTATAGGAAACGGCTGAGTGGCACCTCGGCCGTTTTCTATTGCCGAAAAGCGTGCGGAAAATAAAAGAATGGTCCGCAATCCCCAAAAAAGGATGCGGACCACGACAAACAAAGCCGAGCCTGAACGGACGCTCTGACCGTGCGTATTCCGTCTCCTTTTCAAACAGGAAGGCTGCACCGTTTCCCTTGCAGCCCTTAGCCGGTTGCCCGGCGCGGCCCTGATTCCATCGCTTTCGCCTTAGGAAGGAGGGCTCGAAGACAATACCATTGTATCGGCCTGCGGACGATCTGTCAGCCCGCTTGCGTCCCAAAAATGTCAAATGGACAGCCGGAGAGAAAAGCATGCTGCGCGGGGGGCTTCCGTCACCTGCGCAGATTCCTGACGATGGCCTGCACGATCTCCTCCATGACGATGGGCTTTGACAGATGCTCGTTCATGCCCGCGTTCAGCGAGGCCTGCACGTCCTCGGCAAAGGCGTTGGCCGTCATGGCAATGATGGGTATCCGGCGGGCGTCCGGGCGATCCTGCATGCAGCGGATGGCCGCGGTGGCCTCATAGCCGTTCATCTCCGGCATCATGATGTCCATGAGGACGATGTCAAAGGCGCCCGGCGGATTGCCGGCAAACAGGGCGACGGCCTCTCTCCCATCTCTGGCCCGCGTCACCTGAACGCCCAGATCCTCCAGCTGCACCATGGCGATTTCCGCATTCAGATCGTTGTCCTCCGCCAGCAGGAGCCTGACGCCCGCAACGCTCGCCCCGACGGCAGGAGGCTCCTTCTCCTGAATCCCGATTTCGTCCGTCAGCTCCACCGGCAGCTGCACCGTGAAGACGGAGCCCTGGCCCTTTTTGCTCTGCACGGAAATGGCGCCGCCCATCAGATCGACATACCGCTTGGTGATCGCCAGGCCCAGGCCGGTGCCCTTGTAATGCGTGCGCGCACCGTTTTCCTCCTGGGAGAACTCGTCAAATAGACGCTTGAGGAATTCCCCGCTCATGCCCACGCCGGTATCCGCAATCCGATAGCGCACCAGGATATGCCGCTCATCCTCGCCGGGCAGATAGCTTGCCTCAAAGGTAATGCTGCCGCCGTCCTGCGTGAATTTGACGGCATTGCTGAGGATGTTGACCAGCACCTCCCGAATGCGGATGGAATCAGCCAGCACATAGGGCGTCTCGGGCACGGCCAGGTCGGTGTGCAGGGTGAGGTTCCGGTCGGCCAGAAAGCCATGGATGATGCTGAGCACCGCGTCGGTCACAGCCGTCAAATCAACAAGCGTGGGCGCAAACTCGATTTTGCCGCTTTCGATGCGGCTGATGTCCAGCACGTCGTTGATCAGGGTCAGCAGATGCTCGGTGCTGTTCCTGATCTTGCACAGATAGTCCCTGACCTCCGCCTTGGGATCCAGCTTCAGCGCGATGTTGGTGAAGCCGATGATGGCGTTCATCGGCGTGCGGATGTCGTGGGAGATGTTGTTGAGGAACGTGGTCTTGGCGCGGCTGGCATCCTCCGCGGCGCAGACGGCGTCCTCGAGCTCCTGGTGGATCTTCTTGTCGCCGGTGCGGTCGGACAGATCCAGGATGTACTTCTCTTCGCCCTGGATGACATTGCAGAAGGCGACCACATGGAAAAAGCGCGTCTCGCCGCTGACCTGGTGGATATACTCCCTTTCCCATTCCGCCTGCCTGCCGGGGCGGATCTCCGCGAGGCTGTGGAACAGATGAACGGGGTCGTTTTCCGGGAGGATCCGCTCGATCACATGAGCGTTTTCGTAGATCTGCGCCGCCGGAATGCCCAGCAGCTTTTCAATGTTGGGGCTGACGTAATCCGTCCTCAGGCTCCGGGCGTCCAGCATCAGGAACACGTCGTCCACATTGACCGACAGCATGGAGAACAGCTCGTCGCGCACAAGCAGCTCATGATCCTTGCGTCTGAGCACCTGCCGGTTCTGCAGAATCACGATCACCAGAACCAGCATGGCCAGCACGACGGCAATGCCCGACACCACGAGCAGGGTCGTGGCCTGGAGTCTGTTCATGCTGGCGTTGACAACGCTGGTGGGCACAATGCCCAGCACCATCCAGTCCTGAAAATGCGCGGACTCATACACCAGATAGTAGCGTGTGCTGCCGACGCAGAACACGAGCTCGCCGGAATTGCCCGCGAGAAAATCCGCCTGCACGGCAGCGCGGTCCTCGTCGGTCAGATGGCTGCACCGCTCCAGCAGGGCGAAGATGTTGCGGATGTTCTTGCGCCCTCCAGCGCCGTTGTCCACGACGATCCGGCCGTCGGGCAGCGCGGCGAAGGTGCCCGCCTGTCCGTTGAAGGCAGAGACCTTCAGCGCCTCCACCAGGTCAGAGTTATTGTAGGTGATGGCGATGGCCTCATAGCCAAAGCCCCGGTAGCTGCCGGGCGTGGCGGGCGCGGCAAACACCATGATCTCCGGCTTGTCCGGGACGACGGATTGGGCGACCACCGGCTTCTTTTCCAGAATCAGATCCGAAAGCTGCTCCCGCAGATCCAGATAGCCCTGTTTACCCTCCAGCGTGATGTATTCGCCGTCGCGGGAGATGAAGTAGAAATCGGTGAAGTTGGTCTCCTCCCGGGCCTGATTGACGTAGGATACGATGTCCTCCTCGCTCCCGGCCGCTTCCAGATAGGGCGCCCACATGCGCACGCGGCTCCAGCTGACCGTCACCAGGTTGTGCAGCGTCTGGTTGGCCTGATGGAAGATCTCAACAAGGTGATCAATGCTCTCCTCATAGATCGTCCGGGAGACAAAGCCGGCATAATAGGACATTCCGGTACAAATCACGCCAGCGGCCAGCGCAAGCGCAAGCAGAATCGTGATCCATCGCTTCTTCATGACGTCGATTTCCTTTTGCTGCGGCTTTATGGATGCACAATGGTCACGTAGTCCGTGGGCGGCAGAAGCTGCCGGGTTTTCTCCAGCGCATTCATGA
This sequence comes from uncultured Clostridia bacterium, assembly GCA_945948915.1. Classification (GTDB taxonomy): domain Bacteria; phylum Bacillota; class Clostridia; order Christensenellales; family Aristaeellaceae; genus Ventricola. The sequence goes on from CAMFCQ010000017.1 coordinate 27,612, forward strand.
TGCCGCCCTGGTTCGTGGGCTTCACCTCGTACACCTGCGTTCGCTTGTCCTTCAGGTCCTGCGGCATGGGGCAGTTGCAGAAGGTGGGATGCTCCAGGCAGGTGTCCGCGCCAAGCAGCATCACGCTGTACACGGCGTCGTCGTCAAGGGGCTGCCCGTCCACGGTGATCTCGCCCAGGGCGAACTTTCCGCGCTCCGTCTCGGTGACGGTGTATTCCATGCCGCTGGTGATGGGCAGCAGGTTGCGGTGCATCACTGGGTTGGAGCCGTCCGCCTTCACATTGACCAGCCAGTCCATGATCCGGCGGATTTCCTCGCCGGTGTAGGAGGCCTGGTAGACGTTGTTCTTGTAGGTCATGATCCACTTGATCTGCTGCGTGGTGTAGTCCCCGGCAAAGATGGACGAGCTGATGACGCTGGAATAGCCGATGGCAATCTGCTCGCCGCCGAATACGCGCAGCGTGTTCATCAGGGAGGAGCCGGCAGGGACGCCGTGCTCGCCAAAGTCGACGGAATAGGCGTTTTCCTGCGTGAACACCACCTCTTCGGCCTCCGGGTTGACGTAGTGCATGATCTGGGCGCTGAAATCCTCATAGGCACCCTGCGCGCCGTAGACGCCCTTCATCATCTTCTGGGCCACATCCAGGGAGATGGCGAAAATCTCCGTGGAGGCCAGGCGCATATACAGGTGATTGCTGTCGATGCAGTCCTGTACATATCGCAGGGAGGGCGCAGGCGAGATGCTCACCTCCTTGTTGTAGGAGAGCACGGAGGAGCCGGCGGCAGCGGCCCGCTGGCCCTCCTCGCTGAAGATGGCCAGCAGAACCTCCCGGACGGCCTCGCTCTTTTCCTTGTCCTCTTCCACATGCCTGGCGACGGCCAACTGGCATATGGGGTAGGTGAGCACCCAGTTGTCCTCCGCGGTCTCGCCAAAGTACGGCAGGATGACGCTGCTCACGCCGTATTCCTCCGTGATCTCCTCAGCCATGGCCGCCGTGGCGCGGATCATGGCCGTCCGGCCTTCGAAATAGGGCTGGGTCACAGGAGAGAAGTTCAGCTGCTCGTCGCCAGGCTCAAAGCGCACGTCCCTGAGGAACTGCTCGTATCTGGCGAACACCTTCGGCCAGACCACATTGTCCAATCCCACCGGATTGTCCTGCGTCTCGCTTTCGTATTCCATGCGCCAGCGGGTACCCTCCAGGCTCATCAGCTCCGGGATGGCGCAGCCCTGCATGGTCTCCAGGCAGGTGTAGTCATATGCCCAGTCGGTCTGGAAGCCCTTGATGCCCAGCGCTTCAAAGGCGTCAATGGCGGCGATGAACTCGGCGTAGTTGGTGGGCAGCGCTATGCCATAGCGGTCAAACAGATCCTTGTTGGCCATGAGGCAGTCCACCTCGGCGCACATGGGCAGCCAGCGGATGGCGCCGCCCGTCTCGCGGTTGCTCTCCAGATAGCTGCTGTAAAACGTGCCGGCCACCTCGGATTTGCTCAGGTCCATCAGATGCCCGGCCAGAGGGGCGGCGTCGTTCAGGGAGAAGCGGCGGCAGGTGATGATATCCGGCAGGTCGTACCCGCGCTCCAGCAGATCCGTGTAGTAATCGATGGTGTTGTAGCTCTGAACAAAGGTGAAATCGATGTTGGGAAACTTCTGCTCCAGCCACGGGGTCAGCTCCTTGAACATGGACCGATCCCACATGTAGATGCTGAGCGCAACCCTGCCGTCATCTTTCGCCTGCACGGTGCTCTCTGCCCGGTATTCGCAGCCGGTGAGCAGGATAGCCGCCAGGATGACGCACAGCAGCAGACAGATAAGCTTCTTCATTTGCATGTCCCTCCGTTCTGATGGATTCATCGGTGATCCGAATCCCGATAGGCGCAGATGGCGTCCGCCGTGATCCGGTAATCCTGCTTCACGGTTTCAAGCAGCGCACAGGCGTCGGCGGGGATGGCCTGCGCTTCAGGCCGAAGCAGCTCCGTCAGCTGCGACGCGGACGCATACAGCCTGCTGAAACCGAGTGTGCCGCTGACGCCCTTGAGCGTATGGGCCGCGCGAAACGCCGCCCCGCGGCTGCCTTCCTCCATCGCCGAGCACAGCGATGCGAAGCTGTCATCGTCTAAAAACCTGACAACGAACCGCTCGACCAGACGCCTGCCGGACAGATGCTTTTCCGCCTGGGCCAGATCGCCGCCCAGCTGCCTGTAACACGCCTCGATTGTCATCGCGCCTCATCCTTTCGTCGTATGGATAGTATCCATATCTGGTATATACATCTTATTATACATGATTACCGACGCTTTTCAAGCGAGAATGCGGAGGTGCCGCCGCTTCTATCCTATGCAAACCGACACAAAAAAAGAACCGGCCGACAAAAATCAGCCGATTCTTTTCAGGGTGTCCAAATCAGAGAATGTCGATGTATTCGCCGTTGAGCGCCTTGTTCATGCTCCTGACCGCGCAGAACTTGCCGCACATGGAGCAGGAGTCCTCGTGCTCTGGCGCGCGGCTGTCGCGGATGGCCTTCGCCGTCTCAGGATCGATGGAGCAGGCCCACTGCTTCTCCCAGTCGAAGGTGCGGCGGGCATCGGCCATGGCGTCGTCCAGATCGCGCGCGTGGGGGATCTTTTTGGCGATGTCCGCCGCGTGCGCCGCGATGCGGGAGGCGATGATGCCCTGCTTGACATCGTCCACGTTAGGCAGCGCCAGATGCTCCGCCGGGGTCACGTAGCACAGGAAGGCCGCGCCGGAGGCTGCCGCGATCGCGCCGCCGATGGCGGAGGTGATGTGGTCGTAGCCCGGGGCGATGTCCGTCACAATCGGGCCGAGGACGTAGAAGGGCGCACCCATGCAGATCGTCTGCTGGAGCTTCATGTTGGCCTCGATCTGGTCCATCGGCATGTGGCCGGGGCCCTCGACCATCACCTGCACGTCTTTTTCCCAGGCGCGCTTGGTCAGCTCGCCCAGGCGCACCAGCTCCTCGATCTGGCACACGTCGCTGCCGTCAGCCAGGCAGCCCGGGCGGCAGGCGTCGCCCAGGGAGATGGTCACGTCGTACTCGCGGCAGATGTCCAGAATCTCGTCAAAGTATTCGTAGAACGGGTTTTCCTGGCCCGTCATGCTCATCCACGCAAACACCAGGGAGCCGCCGCGGGAGACGATGTTCATCTTGCGCTTGTGCTTCCTGATCTGATCGATGGTCTTGCGGGTGATGCCGCAGTGCAGCGTCACGAAATCCACGCCGTCCTGCGCGTGCAGGCGCACCACGTCGATGAAGTCCTTGGCTGTCAGCGTCGCCAGATCGCGCTGGTAGTGGATCACGCTGTCGTAAACCGGCACCGTGCCGATCATGGCGGGACACTCAGAGATCAGCTTGCGGCGGAAGGGCTGGGTGTTGCCGTGCGAGGACAGATCCATGATGGCCTCCGCGCCCATGTTCACGGCCGCCATGACCTTCTGCATCTCGATGTCGTAGTCCTTGCAGTCGCGGGAGACGCCGAGGTTTACGTTGATCTTGGTGCGCAGCATGGAGCCGACGCCGTTGGGCTCAAGGCAGGTATGCAGTTTGTTGGCGCAGATGGCCACCTGGCCCTTGGCGACGAGCGCACGGATCTCTTCCTCCGTGCGGTATTCCTTGCGGGCGACAGCCTGCATCTCAGGCGTGATGATGCCCTTGCGGGCGGCTTCCATCTGTGTGGCGTAGTTTCTCATGACGGTACTTCCTTTCAAGCAGATTATTCAGCAAATTCGGAATGGAGATCAAAGGCGTGGTTCATCGGCCCGGAGCCCTGTCCCAGATCGAGCATCGCGGCAAGCGCGCCGGAGATGTACGCCTTGGCCCGCGCCACGGCGTCGTCAAGCGCATAGCCCTTCGCCAGGTTGGCGGCGATGGCGCTGGAGAGGGTGCAGCCGGTGCCGTGCGTGTTCGGATTGTCGATCCGCCTGCCGGCAAACCAGCGCGCCTGCCCGTTTGCATAGAGCAGGTCGTTCGCGTCGCTGACGCTGTGGCCGCCCTTGAGCAGCACAGCGCAGCCGTAGCGCTCGCTGATTTGCCCGGCAGCGGTCAGCATGTCCGCTTCGCCCTTGATGGGCAGGCCGGAGAGGATCTGTGCCTCGGGCACGTTGGGCGTGACCAGCGCAGCCATCGGGAACAGCTCCCGCGTCAGCGTCTCGATGGCCTCTGTCTTGATCAGGGCGGAGCCGCTGGTTGCCACCATGACCGGATCAACGACGATGTTCCTTGCATCGTAGTGCGCCAGCCGCTCAGCGATCACGTGAATCAGTGCGCCGGAGGATACCATGCCGATCTTGACCGCATCCGGGCGAATGTCCTCGAACACCGCGTCCAGCTGCGCCTGCAGGAAGTCAGGCGTAACCTCCTGAATCGCGCGCACGCCGGTGGTGTTCTGCGCCGTCAGCGCGGTGATGGCGCTCATGGCGTAGACGCCGTTTACGGTCATGGTCTTGAGATCTGCTTGAATGCCGGCGCCTCCGCAGGAATCGCTTCCCGCGATGGATAATGCTGTTTTCATACGAAACTCCTTTAAATACCTTTTGTTATGCAAATCTATTCGTATTGCGTCGTTCTCGGGCACAGAGCCACATGATTTGCGGAACTTTGTCGGAGATGCCGCCGGCAGCATGCCAGTTTTTTAAGCGATACAAGGTGGTGCCCCCAATGTACCGCTGCGCGGAATCAGCGCAGGCCGGCCTGAACCTTGCTGAGCGCGCCTGCGCGCTGCATGGACAGGATGATCACCACCGCCAGCACGGAGCCAACCGTCGTGGAGATCAGGAAGGGGATGATGTAGGCGTAGAAGGCCACGGCGGAGGCGGACACGCCCATGCACAGCACCGCCACCGGATACGCCAGCAGGCCGCCCACGACGCCGGTGCCGAAGACCTCGCCCACGGCCGTGGGGATGACCTTTTGGCACCTGCTGTACACCAGGCCGCACAGCAGCGCGCCGCACATGCTGCCTGGGAAGGCCATCAGGCTGCCCAGGCCCAGCAGGTTGCGGATCAGGCTGGCGCAGAAGGCGACGGCCACGCCATACCACGGGCCAAGCAGCACGGCGCACAGCACGTTGACCACGTGCTGCACCGGCGCGCACTTGCTTCCGAAGACGGGGAAGGACAGCATGCTGCCCACGACAGCGACGGCGCACAGGACGGCCGCCAGGGTGAGACGAAGGGTCTGATTGCGTTTCATGATGATTTCTCCTTTGATGGTTGATGGAGGGCGGCAGCAAGCAAAGCAGTCTCCCGCCCGGGGGACGGCAGGGCACAATTACCCCGCCGGTCGGTCGAGACTTGCTGGTCTCCTCTCACGCCGGAACACGGCTTCCCATCGCTGCAATGCTTTCCGTCACAGGGCGCTCCCCCTCTGACGGGCCCTCTCAGGCCGTACTGCCGGCCCCCTTTCGCATCAAAGTGTTATACTGTTTTCAAATAGAAACAGCCAAGTGCTAAGCTCCGTCAGGTAACGCTTCGCTCCCTGACTGCTTTGACTGAATGGCTTCGCCATATGGGGATACGTTGGGCTGCCGCCCAAACCCGCCTGAGGGACGTAGTCCCTCAGACTCCCTTCTTCGCTTCGCGCTTATAGCTCATTTCTATCAGAAAATAGTATTATTCCAAAGTGCTGTGAGCACGAATGGCGTATTCTCGCTCAGCACGCTGGATACAATACGAAGCTCACCCGACAATCTTCTCAATCTCCGCGCGCAGGAAGCGGCATTCCGCCTCGATGTCCTCCGCGGCGAAGATGCCGGAGACGATCGCCGCGCCCCGGATGCCGGTACCCTCGAGGGACGCGATGTTCCTGCGGCTGATGCCGCCGATGGCCGCCACCGGGATGGACACGCTGGCGCAGATGCTCTCAAGCAGCTCGCGGGTCATGGGCCGGGCGTTCAGCTTTGTGGCGGAGCCGAAGATCGCGCCGCTGCCCAGATAGTCCGCCCCGGCCTCCTGCGCGCGCAGCGCCTGCTCCACCGTCTTGGCCGTCACGCCCAGAATCCTGTCCGGGCCGATCAGACGGCGCGCCTGCTGCGCGGCCATGTCCTCCTGGCCCACGTGCACGCCGTCGGCGTCTACTTCCACGGCCAGCGCCGCATCGTCGTTGATGATCAGCGGCACGCCGTATCGGGCGCACAGCGCCTTGATCTCCTTCGCCTCTGCCACAAGGGCGCCGCGCTCCATCTCCTTTTCCCGCAGCTGCACGCAGGTCGCGCCGCCCATAAGGGCCTGCTCCACCTGCTCGCAAAGGGTCTGCCTGCCCGTCCAGCTCCGGTCAGTCACGGCGTACAGCCGCAGCATGTCTTCAGCAAATCTCATACCGTGCTCCCTTCTCCAAGGCGTCCGCGCTCAGGTGATACAGCGCGTCGATGATGTAGGTGCGGTAGCTCGCGCTGCCGTCCAGCGGGCCAAGCCGCTTGTGCGCCAGCTCGCCGCACAGGCCGTAGGCGCAGACCGCAGCGAGCGCCGCGGTCAGCCGGTTGCCCGGATTCGCGGCGGCATACGCGCCGATGAGGACGGACAGCTGGCAGCCGGTTCCCGTGACGCTGTGCATCATGGGGTGCCCGTTGTGCACGCGGTAAGCGGTCTTTCCGTCGGTGACAATGTCCTCGCTGCCGGAGACGACGACCACCGCGCCGGACGCCTGCGCCAGCTTCAGCGCCAGCGCCAGCGGGTCCTGCGCCGCATCGTCCGCATCCACGCCGCGCTGCGCCACAGTGCCCCGCAGCAGCGTCTGAATCTCGCTGGCATTGCCGCGGATGACGCCGGGCTGTACCTCCTGCAGGATGCGGTGCGCCGCGCTCCTGCGGAAATCGGAGCAGCCTGCGCCGACCGGGTCAAACACCACGGGCTTGCCCTGCGCCTTTGCAGCCGCGCCCGCCAGCAGCAGGGCCTCGATCTTCCGGGGGCTGGGCGTGCCCAGGTTGAGCACCAGACCGCGGCAGGCGGAGACGACCTCGCAAACCTCCGCCGGATCCTCCGCCATGATGGGCGACGCGCCGCTGGCGAGCACCAGGTTGGCGCAGTCGTTGGCCGTCACCAGATTCACCATGCAGTGCACCAGCGGACTGGCCTTGCGGGTATGATCGATGATTCTTCCTAGCATCTGCTTCTCTCGCTTCCGAAAAATAAAACCGGCGCTTCCTGCGGAAACGCCGATTGTGCTTCATTAAGTTTCAAGCTCCCTACGGCGGCATTATCCACGTCAGGTAAAAAAGGTCGAAGGTGAATCCTTCCTCTCAGCCTGTCCACACAAGCTCCCTCGCTGATTCAGTTGTCACAAAGTTCCGGGCGAAGAATGCCGCCCGAACCATGCAGATATTCTATCTCTTTTTTCGCGGAAAATCAACCCATATTTTGAAGGCTTGAAGTGCGCGCGATATCCGTCATGCGTCCCTCCTGCTTCACGCCCTCCAGCGCCAGAAGGCTCCGCTTCCTGTCCACGCCGCCCGCGTAGCCCGTCAGGCTGCCATTCGTGCCGAGCACGCGATGGCAGGGCACGATGATGGACACCGGGTTATGGCCGACGGCGCTGCCCACGGCCTGCGCGGACATGTGCGCCAGGCCGCGTTTCTGCGCGATTTGCACGGCGATTGCGCCGTAGGTCGTCGTGCTGCCATAGGGAATGCCGCGGAGGATGTCCCAGACCTCTCGCTGAAACGCCGTGCCGGTGAGGTGCAGCGGCGGCGTGAAGTCCGGCGCGCGGCCGGAAAAGTACTGATCCAGCCAGCGCTTCGCGTCATCAAGGAGGGGAAGCTCCCGCTCCTCGTGCGACGCGTCAAGGGACTGCGCAAAGTGCTTCTGCCCCTCAAACCACAGGCCCGTCAGGCCCTCTTCATCCGCCGCCAGCAGGATATCGCCCAAGGGCGAGGCATAGCGGCCGGTGAACTGCATCAGATTCTTGCCGCGACGAGGTCGCCCATCTGCGTGCAGCCGACCTTCGTGCAGCCCTCGGACCAGATGTCGCCGGTGCGGTAGCCCGCATCGAGCACCTGCGCAACCGCTGCCTCAATCGCCGCGGCCTCCGCTTCCAGGCCCAGGCTGTGGCGCAGCAGCAGCGCACCGGACAGGATGGTGCCCAGCGGGTTGGCGATGTCCCTGCCCGCGATGTCCGGCGCAGAGCCGTGGATCGGCTCGTACAGGCCGCGCGTGCCCGCGCCCAGGCTGGCGGAGGGCATCATGCCCAGGCTGCCCGCGATGGCCGCGCTCTCGTCGGAGAGGATATCGCCGAAGAGGTTGCCGGTGATCATCACATCGAACTGGCTCGGGCGCAGGATGAGCTGCATCGCCGCGTTGTCGACGTACATGTAGGTGACCTCGACCTCCGGGTATTCCTTCGCCAGCTTCGCGACGGTCTCGCGCCACAGGCGGGAGCACTCCAGCACGTTCGCCTTGTCCACCGAGCAGAGCTTCTTGCGGCGCTTCATCGCCATCTCAAAGCCGATGCGCGCCAGACGCTCGACCTCCATCTCGCTGTACGCCATCTCGTCGGTCGCCGCCGTGCGATCCTCGCTGCGCCAGCGTTTGCCGAAGTAGATGTCGCCGGTCAACTCGCGCAGGATCATGATGTCGATGGGCTGCGTGATGATGTCCGGGCGCAGCGGGCAGGCACCCGCCAGCTGCGGATGGATCGTGCAGGGGCGCAGGTTGGCAAACACCTGCATGCCCTTGCGCAGGGCCAGCAGGCCCTTTTCCGGGCGGCGCGCCGGTTCCACGCCGTCCCACTTCGGCCCGCCGACGCTGCCCATGAGCACCGCATCGGCGGCGTTGCATTTGGCCAGCGTTTCCTCTGTCAGCGGCACACCGTACGCGTCGATGGATGCGCCGCCGAGCGCGCACTTCTCAAAGCTGAAGGTGTGGCCGTATTTCGCCGCCGCCTTCTCAAGCACCTTGACCGCCTGCGCGACGATCTCCGGGCCGATGTAATCGCCCGGCAGAGTCACGATATTTGCATTCATGGGACTCTTCCTCCCTACTGATCTGTTTGAACCCGTTTCAATCGCAGGCTGCTGCGCAGCCTGCTCTGAAACTGCGTTTTCTTCGGTTGTTTGGGGCTGCCGCCCCTGGCCCTGCCAAGGGGCGCTGCCCCTTGACCCCGCAAGGGATTTCATCCCTTGCCCCTTCTTCGCTTCGCGCGGTTTTAAGCCTGAACTTTTTTCCTGACGTAGTTCGCGATGCCGCCGCAGTTGACGATCTCCTGGATGAACGGCGGCAGCGGCGCGGCCGTGAACGTCTCGCCGGTGGTCAGATCGGCAATCACGCCGTTGTCCAGATCCGCCTCGACCTCATGGCCGTCAGCGATGGCCGCGGCGGCCGCCGGGCACTCGACGATCGGCAGGCCGATGTCGATGGAGTTGCGGTAGAAGATGCGGGCAAAGCTGTCCGCGATGACCAGCTGGATGCCGCTGGCCTTGATAGCGATGGGCGCGTGCTCGCGGGAGGAGCCGCAGCCGAAGTTGCGGCCCGCGACGATGATCCTGCTCGTCTCGCTCTTCGCCTTGAAATTGCTGTCGATGTCCTCCATGCAGTGGGAGGCCAGCTCCTTGTGATCGGTGGTGTTCAGATAGCGGGCCGGGATGATGACGTCGGTATCGACATGATCACCGTACTTGATGACCGTAGACTTGACTTTCATATTACATGACCTCCTCAGGCGTGGCGACGCGGCCCATGATCGCGGAAGCGGCGGCAACCGCCGGGCTGGCCAGGATGACTTCGCTGCCGGTGTGGCCCATGCGGCCCACAAAGTTGCGGTTCGTGGTGGACACCGCGCGCTCGCCGTCGGCCAGCACGCCGCAGTGGCCGCCCAGGCACGGGCCGCAGGTCGGCATGGTGAAGATCGCGCCGGCATCGACGAAGATGTCCACAAGGCCCTCCTCCAGGCAGGTCTTCACAACCTGCTGCGTGCCGGGGATGACGATGCAGCGCAGGTACGGCGCCACCTTCTTGCCCTTGAGGATCTGCGCGGCTACGCGCATATCGCTGATGCGGCCGTTGGTGCAGCTGCCGATGACGACCTGGTCGATCGCCAGATCGGCGCACGCCCGCGCAGGCTTGGTGTTCTCCGGCAGATGGGGCAGGGAGACGGTCATGTCCAGCTGGTCAAGGTCGATCTCCACGACCTTCGCGTACTCCGCATCCTCGTCCGCCTCAAACGCCGTATACGGGCGGCTGACACGTTCGGCCAGATATGCCCTGCACACGTCGTCCACCGGGAAGATGCCGTTCTTCGCGCCAGCCTCGATCGCCATGTTCGCGATCGTCAGGCGGCCGTCCATGCCGATCTCCTTGACGCCCTCGCCGGTAAACTCGAGCGACTGATACAGCGCGCCGTCCACGCCGATCTCGCCGATGAGGTGCAGAATCACGTCCTTGCCGGACACCCACGGCTTCATCTTGCCCTTGAGCACGACCTTGACCGCCTCCGGCACCTTGAACCAGCACTCGCCGGTCGCCATGCCCACGGCCATATCCGTGGAGCCCACGCCCGTGGAGAACGCGCCGACCGCGCCATAGGTACAGGTGTGGCTGTCCGCGCCGATGATGACCTCTCCCGGGGCGACGATGCCCTGCTCCGGCAGCAGCGCATGCTCGATGCCCACGCGGCCCACCTCATAGTAATGGACGATCTTCTGCGCCTTGGCGAAGTCGCGCATCTGCTTGGCCATCGTCGCGGACTTGATGTCCTTGTTGGGGACGAAGTGATCCGGGATCAGCGCGATCTTCGCGGGATCGAACACCTTCGTCGCACCCATCTTCTCAAACTCGTTGATCGCGACCGGCGCGGTGATATCGTTGCCCAGCACCAGGTCGAGCCTGCACATCAGCAGCTCGCCGGCGCGGCAGCTTTTAACGCCCGCGGCGCGCGCGAGGATTTTCTGCGTCATGGTCATGCCCATCTGTACATCCTCCTTTGATACTCTCCAAAAAGTAAGAAGCCTCGCACACCTGCTTTTCGCAGGGGCGAGGCGTAAAATGCCACACGGTACCACCCTGATTCAACCCGACTGCGCACACAGCAACAGAGGGGTCCTCATTAGCCTTAACGCGGCGGCGTACGTCCCGCGCTCATCACGCAGGCGGCTCCGGAGTGAGTTATCCCGCTTGCCCGCCGCCGGCTTGCACCAAACGCCGGCTCTCTTTAGGTCAGGCAATGCGTCTTTTTTCCTTCATGGCCTTTACAAAAGCTATGCACGATTTGCATATTATTGTACCTGTGCGGTGACGCCTTGTCAAGCCGTAAATGCCGTTCATTTCACCGCTGGGATGATTGAGTTTCACTCAATCGGAAAATCGTAATAGACCTTCGGCGCATCGGAGGGCAGCGTATAGTGCCACCATTCCTCGCTGTAATCCTCAAAGCCCGCAGCCAGCATGCCCGTGCGCAGCAAGCGGCGGTTGGCCTTCTGCGCCGGCGTGATGTCCTCGCAATCATGCGAAGAAATGGAGGAGAACCAGTCGAACTCACCACCCATGTCAAGCGGCGTGCCGTCCCTGTCCGTGAGCGTCAGATCCACCGTCATGCCGCGCGAATGGCCGGAATACACGGCGATATAGCCCCTAGGAAACAGCTCGGACTTCTCGAGCGTCGGATAGAACTCCGCCTTCATCTTCGTGTCGCTGAGGTCCTTTGCCCAGCGGACGAAGTGATCGACCGCGCGCTGGGGACGGTATGCGTCGTAGATGAGCAGATGCAGCCCCTGTTTTTCAAACGCGTCCGCCGCCTGCTTAAGCGCCATAGCCGCTTCGGTGCGCAGCACGCCGCGCGGGGCAAGGTAGCCGTCCACCGGGCAGCCGACAAAGTTGTGGCTGCCCGCGTAGCGGATATCCTCGCGGACGGACGGGATGACATCCCTGATGTAGACAAAGCCTTCCGGAAGCATAATAATTCCTCCAGTTTGCAGGAAAATTCAGTCACGCGCACCAATCCGTTTCAATCGCAGGCTGCTGCGCAGCCGGCTCTGAAACGGCGTTCTCTCTTCGAATTGGGAACGCCGGGGCCGCAGGCCCCGGACCCCGCCTGAGGGACATTGTCCCTCAGACTCCCTTCTTCGCTTCGTGCCTACAGCCGCTGCTCTGTAATCAGAACAGGCCCACGATCTTGCCGTCGTCGGTGACATCGATGTTCTCGGCGGCCGGCACCTTCGGCAGGCCCGGCATGGTCATGATATCGCCGGTCAGCGCCACGATGAAGCCCGCGCCGGCGGAGACCTTGAGGTTGCGCACGGTGACGGTGAAGCCCTCCGGCGCGCCCAGCAGCTTCTGGTCGTCGGAGAAGGAATACTGCGTCTTGGCCATGCAGATCGGATACTCGCCGAAGCCCAGCTCGGTGAGCTGCTGCGCCTGCTTCTTCGCCGCCGGGGTGAGCGTCACGCCCGCGCCGCGGTAGACGTTCTTGACGATGGCGTCGAGCTTCTGCTCGATGGTGGTATCCAGCTCGTAGGCGTAGCGGAAGTTGTTCTCGCCCTCCTCGCACAGGCGCACGACCTCGCGGGCCAGCTCCTCGCCGCCTTCGCCGCCCTTGGCCCAGACCTCGGAGAGCGCGACGTTCACGCCCAGCTCGCGGCACTTCTCGCGCACGAGGTCAAGCTCCGCCTCAGTGTCCATCGGGAAGCGGTTGATCGCCACGACGCAGGGCAGACGATAGGTGGTGGTGATGTTTTCAACATGGCGCAGCAGGTTCGGCAGGCCCTTGGCCAGCGCCTCGAGGTTCTCGCTGTTCAGGTCGGCCTTGGCCACGCCGCCGTGATGCTTGAGCGCGCGCACGGTCGCCACGACGACGACAGCCGCAGGCCTCAGGCCCGCCTTGCGGCACTTGATGTCCAGGAACTTCTCCGCGCCAAGGTCCGCGCCGAAGCCGGCCTCGGTCACGCAGTAGTCGCCCAGCTTGAGCGCCATGCGGGTGGCCATGATGGAGTTGCAGCCGTGGGCGATATTGGCGAACGGACCGCCGTGGATGAACGCCGGGGTACCCTCCAGCGTCTGCACGAGGTTCGGCTTGAGCGCGTCCTTGAGCAGCGCGGCCATCGCGCCCGCCGCCTTCAGGTCGCCCGCGGTGACGGGCTTGTCGTCGTAGGTGTAGCCCACGATGATTTTGGACAGGCGCTCCTTCAGGTCGCGGATGGAGGAGGACAGGCAGAACACGGCCATGACCTCGCTGGCGACGGTGATGTCAAAGCCGTCCTCGCGCGGCACGCCCTGCATTTTGCCGCCCAGGCCATCGATAATATTGCGCAGCTGGCGGTCGTTCATGTCCACGCAGCGCTTCCAGGTGATCTTCTTGACGTCGATGCCCAGCTTGTTGCCCTGCTGGATGTGGTTGTCCAGCATCGCGGCCAGCAGGTTGTTCGCCGCGCCGATGGCGTGGAAGTCGCCGGTGAAGTGCAGGTTGATGTCCTCCATCGGGACGACCTGCGCGTAGCCGCCGCCGGCCGCGCCGCCCTTCACGCCGAACACCGGGCCCAGGCTCGGCTCGCGCAGCGCGAGGATCGCGTTCTTGCCGATGCGGCGCATGCCGTCGGCCAGGCCCACGCTCGTGGTGGTCTTGCCCTCGCCCGCCGGGGTGGGGGAGATGGCCGTGACCAGCACCAGCTTGCCGTCGGGCGCGTCGTTCTCATTCAGAAGATTGTAATCCACCTTCGCCTTGTGGTTGCCGTAAAGCTCCAGATACTTTTCGCAAACGCCCGCGGTCTTTGCGATTTCGCGGATGTCCTTCATTTCACATGCCTGCGCGATTTCGATATCGGACAAATAAGCCATGACAGAATCCTCCTTATGTCGTTTCCGGCAGCGTCTTTCCATACAAAAAGGCGCACCGAACAATTCAGTGCGCCCAGACGGTCGGCTATAGCGCTTGCGCGCCGCGGCACTTCCTGTGGGTGATCCCACTTCCGTCAGTCATGCCGCTTCCGAAAGGGCCAATTCTCCCTGCTCGGATCAGAAAAATCATACCATGCCCGGCCGCTTGCGTCAAGTGAAATTTCACATCCGGGGTCCATTCGTCAGAAAAACGACAGAATCGTATTTTTCGCATTGCAATTCTTTCGTTTCTATGGTAATATGGGGCAAATACCCCCTCCGAAATGATGAATTGAGACTGTTGTCCTGCACTTTCGGAGGAATTCACTGAGGAGGCTTATTTCTATGAATCGCGTCTACAATTTCGCGCCCGGCCCGTCCATGCTTGCGACTGAAGTGCTCGAAAAGGTACAAAAGGACCTGCTCTGCTACGGCAGTACGGGCATGTCCGTCATGGAGATGAGTCATCGATCTAAAATGTACCTGGAGATCTTTGAGAAGACCGTCGCGGACTTCAGGGACGTGATGGGCGTGCCGGAGGGCTACAAGGTCATGTTCCTGCAGGGCGGCGCCACCGCCATGTTCTCCGCCGTCGCCATGAACCTGATGCAGGGCGGCAAGGCCGACTACATCGACTCCGGCAACTTCGCGCACAACGCGCTGGTGGAGGCCCAGAAGTACGGCGAGGTCAACGTCGCCGGCTCCTCCCGCGAGGACAACTACACCTATATCCCGGCCTACACGCTCTCCCCGGACGCCAAGTACGTCCACATCACCACCAACAACACCATCTACGGCACGCGCTACGACCATGTGCCGGACACCGGCGACATCCCGCTGGTGGCGGACATGTCCTCCAACATCCTCTCGGAGGTCTACGATGTCTCGAAGTTCGGCGTGATCTACGCCGGCGCGCAGAAGAACGTCGCCCCGGCCGGCGTGGTCATCCTCGTCGTGCGCGAGGACCTGATGGGCCATGAGCTGCCCATCACCCCGAAGGTCATGAGCTTCAAGAAGATGGCCGACGCGGACAGCATGCTCAATACCCCGAACTGCTTCGGCATCTACGTGGCGGGCCTGACCTTCGAGTGGCTCAAGAAGCAGGGCGGCGTCGCGGCCATCGAGAAGGTTAACATCGAGAAGGCCAACCTGCTCTACGACTTCCTGGACAACTCGAAGCTCTTCAAGGGCACCGCGCAGGCACAGTACCGCAGCCGCATGAACGTCACCTTCGTCACCGGCGACCCCGATAAGGACGCGGCCTTCGTCAAGGCGGCGGCGGCGCAGGGGCTTGTCAACCTCAAGGGCCACCGCATCGTCGGCGGCATGCGCGCGAGCATCTACAACGCCATGCC
>CAMFCQ010000018.1 GCA_945948915.1 uncultured Clostridia bacterium
GGACTCCAAGACCATCGAGTTCTTCGACGGCATGGCGCAGTAACAGGGAGGTTAATGCAACATGGCTATTCGTGTTTATAAGCCGACTTCCCCGGCGCGCCGCTTCATGTCGGTGCTGACCTTCGAGGAAGTTACCAAGACGACGCCGGAAAAGTCTCTTGTGGAAATCAAGAAGAACAAAGCCGGCCGCAATAAGCAGGGCAAGATCACCGTTCGCCACCAGGGCGGCGGCAACAAGCAGAAGTACCGTATCATCGACTTCAAGCGCAACAAGGACGGCATCCCGGCCAAGGTCGCTTCCATCGAGTACGATCCGAACCGCACCGCGTTCATCGCGCTGCTCAACTACGCCGACGGTGAGAAGCGCTACATCCTGGCGCCGATCGATCTGAAGGTTGGCGATACCGTCATCTCCGGCGCCGATGCGGACATCAAGCCGGGCAACGCCCTGCCGATCCGCAACATCCCGCTGGGCACCCTGATCCACAACGTTGAGATCGTTCCGGGCCGCGGCGGCCAGCTCGTCCGCTCCGCCGGCAACGCCGCTCAGCTGATGGCGAAGGAAGGCAAGAACGCTCAGGTTCGTCTCCCCTCCGGTGAGGTGCGCCTGGTTTCCATGGACGCGAAGGCGACCATCGGCACCGTCGGCAATGTGGACCACAGCAACGTCCGCGTCGGCAAGGCCGGCCGCACCCGTCACATGGGCATCCGTCCGAGCGTCCGCGGCGTTGTCATGAACCCGTGTGACCACCCGCACGGCGGCGGCGAGGGCAAGAGCCCGGTCGGCCTGCCGGCGCCTGTCACCCCGTGGGGCAAGCCGGCTCTCGGCCTGAAGACCCGCAAGCCGAAGAAGTACTCTGACAAGAAGATTGTCAAGCGTGCGGGCAAGAAGTAATAGGAGGACTCATCAATGAGCAGATCGGTCAAGAAGGGCCCCTATGTAGCTGCGAAGCTGCTCAAGAGGGTCGAGGAAATGAACGAATCCGGCAAGAAGAGCGTGCTGAAGACCTGGTCCCGCGCGTCCACCATCTTCCCCCAGATGGTTGGTCACACCATCGCGGTGCACGACGGCCGCAAGCATGTGCCGGTTTACATCGTGGAAGAAATGGTTGGTCACAAGCTGGGTGAGTTCGCCCCGACGCGCACCTTCAAGGGTCACGCCGGTGAGAGCGCCAGCGGCCGCAAGTAAAGGAGTGAAATCGCATGGCTACCAGAATTCGTGAAAAGGCGAAGGTTCGCAAGGAAACTGCGGACAAGCGTCCCCGCGCGACCGCTCGTTACGTGCGCATCTCTTCCAGCAAGGTGAAGATCGTTGTCGATCTGATCCGCGGCAAGAAGGTCGACGAAGCGCTTGCGATCCTGATGTACACGCCGAAGGCTGCCGCTCCCGTGGTGGAGAAGCTGCTGCTTTCCGCGATTGCTAACGCCGAAAACAACCTGAGCATGGACCGCGGCTCCCTGTACGTCGCGGAAGTCTACGCCAATCCGGGCCCGACGCTCAAGCGCTACGTTGCCCGCAGCCGCGGCAGCGCTTCCCCGATGCTCAAGCGCACGAGCCACATCACTGTCGTGCTCGACCAGAAGTAAGGAGGTTTTCGGATGGGCCAGAAAGTGAATCCGCATGGCGCCCGCGTCGGCGTCATCAAGGATTGGAGCACCCGCTGGTATGCGGACAAGAAGAACTTCGCGGACAACCTCGTGTCCGACGCGAAGCTCCGCGATTTGATTAAGACCCTGGAGTTCGTCGACGACAAGAGCAAGAAGCCTGTCAAGCTCTACGACGCCGGCATCTCCCACGTGGACATCGAGCGCCGCTTTGACAACGACAAGGTTCGCGTGACTGTGACCGTGAACGTCGCCAAGCCGGGCATCGTCATCGGCGCGAACGGCGCGAACATCGAGAAGATCAAGGCTGCGCTGGCCAAGGAGCTGGGCAACAATGCTCAGGTCATCCTGAACGTCCAGGAGATCAAGAATCCGGATCTGGATGCGCAGCTGGTTGCCGAGAACATTGCCGCTCAGCTGGAGAACCGCGTGTCCTTCCGCCGCGCGATGAAGAAGTGCCTGCAGAGCTCCATGCGTGCGGGCGCGAAGGGTATCAAGACCTCCGTTTCCGGTCGTCTGGGCGGCGCGGACATCGCGCGCTCCGAGGGCTACCACGAGGGTTCCATCCCGCTGCAGACCCTGCGTGCGGATATTGACTACGGCTTCGCCGAGGCGAAGACCGCGTACGGCCGCCTGGGCGTGAAGGTCTGGATCTACAAGGGCCAGGTTCTTCCGACCGCGAAGAAGGTTCCGGCCAAGACCGAAGGAGGCAAGTAAACCATGTTGATGCCCAAGAGAGTGAAGCGCCGCCGCGTCTTCCGCGGCCGCATGAAGGGCAAGGCCCATCGCGGCAATTTCCTGGCGTACGGTGACTTTGGCATTCAGGCCACTGAGCCGTGCTGGGTGACTGCCCGCCAGATCGAGGCTGCCCGTGTTGCCCTGACCCGCTACACCAAGCGCGGCGGTCAGGTCTGGATCAAGATCTTCCCGGACAAGCCGATCACCGAGAAGCCGGCTGAGACCCGAATGGGCTCCGGCAAGGGCTCTCCCGAGTACTGGGTTGCCGTTGTCAAGCCGGGCCGCGTGATCTTCGAGATCAAGGGCGTTGCCGAGGCTGACGCCCGCGAGGCTCTGCGTCTGGCGCAGCACAAGCTGCCGCTGAAGACCAAGATCATCGCCCGTGAAAAGACCAGCGAAGGTGGTGAAGCGTAATGAAGAAGAATCAGTTCAGCGAGATGTCCGCTGCCGAGCTCAACGATAAGGTTGTGGAGCTGAAGAAGGAGCTCTTCAACCTGCGCTTCCAGCTGGCGACCGGTCAGCTGCAGGACACGATGGCGATCGCCAACACCAAGCGCGACATCGCCCGTGCCAAGACTGCGCTGCGCGCCCTCGAGCTGAAGGCTCAGGCGTAACCTGAAAGGAGACACAGACATGTCTGAAGTTAGAGGAATGCGCAAGACCCGCGTCGGCGTCGTTGTCAGCGACAAGATGGACAAGACCATCACCATCGCGGTTAAGTATCGCGTTCGCCATCCGCTGTATGGCAAGATCATGAACCGTACCACGAAGATCAAGGCCCATGACGAGAAGAACGAGTGTGGCATCGGCGACACCGTCCGCATCATGGAGACCCGTCCGCTTAGCCACGACAAGCGCTGGCGCCTGGTCGAGATCATCGAGAAGGCGAAGTAAGCCCTGTCGGATAAGGAGGAAAAAACTCAATGATTCAGCCGCAAACGCGTCTTAAGGTCGCCGACAATACCGGCGCCAAGGAAATTATGTGCTTCCGCGTTCTGGGCGGTTCCTTCCGCCAGAGCGCTTCGGTCGGCGATATCATCATGGCTTCCGTCAAGAGCGCAACGCCCGGCGGCGTTGTGAAGAAGGGCGATGTTGTGAAGGCCGTTGTCGTCCGCGTGCACAAGAACTACCGTCGCAAGGACGGTTCCTACATCCGTTTTGATGACAACGCAGCCGTGATCATCAACAACGACAAGCAGCC
The DNA here is from genome assembly GCA_945948915.1 of uncultured Clostridia bacterium. Taxonomy (GTDB): domain Bacteria; phylum Bacillota; class Clostridia; order Christensenellales; family Aristaeellaceae; genus Ventricola. The sequence continues at coordinate 3,545 of CAMFCQ010000018.1, forward strand.
CAAGGGCACCCGTATCTTTGGACCGGTCGCCCGCGAGCTGCGCGAGCACGACTTCATGAAGATCGTGTCTCTGGCTCCCGAAGTTCTGTAAGGAGGTGGCGAAAGAATTATGCAGATCCGTTCCAAGGACACGGTGGTTGTGATCACCGGCAAGGACAAGGGCAAGGAGGGCAAGGTTCTCACCGCCTTCCCGAAGACCGGCAAGATCGTCGTCGAAGGCGTCGCCATTGCCACCAAGCATCAGAAGCCGCGTCAGGCCGGCGTGCCGGGCGGCATCATCAAGAAGGAAGCCGCGATCGACGCGTCCAACGTCATGCTGGTGTGCCCGAAGTGCAAGAAGGGCGTCCGCGTTGGCATGAGCGTGCTCGAGAATGGCACCAAGGTCCGCGTGTGCAAGAAGTGCGGCGCGACCATCGAAGCGTAATAGCAGGAGGAATTGAGAAATGGAAGCGCGTCTTTATGATAAGTACGTGACCGAAGTCGTTCCTGCCCTGCAGCAGAAGTTCGGTTACAAGAATGTGAACCAGATCCCGAAGATTGACAAGATCGTCATCAACATGGGCCTGGGCAACTGCAAGGACAACCCGAAGGCGCTGGAAGCCGCCGTGAAGGAGCTCGAGGCGATCGCCGGCCAGAAGGCCATGGTGACCAAGGCCAAGAAGTCCATCGCGAACTTCAAGCTGCGCGAGGGTATGAATGTCGGCGCCAAGGTGACCCTCCGTGGCGAGCGCATGTATGAGTTCATGGATAAGCTCATGAACATCGCTCTCCCGCGCGTCCGTGACTTCCACGGCGTTTCCGCGAAGGCCTTCGACGGCCGCGGCAACTACGCGCTGGGCATCCGTGAGCAGCTCCTCTTCCCGGAAATCGAGTACGACAAGGTAGAGACTGTCCGCGGCATGGAAATGATCTTCGTGACCACCGCCCACACTGACGAAGAGTGCAAGGAGCTCCTCGCTGCAATGGGCATGCCGTTCGCGAAGTAAGGAGGAGGACAAATCACATGGCTAAGACCAGTATGATCAACAAGCAGCAGAAGGAGCCGAAGTTCTCTACTCGCGCTTACACCCGCTGCCGCCTGTGCGGCCGTCCGCACTCCGTGCTTCGCAAGTACGGCGTCTGCCGCATTTGTTTCCGCGAACTGGCGTACAAGGGACAGATTCCCGGCGTCCGCAAGGCCAGCTGGTAAGGAGGGACTGAAATGCTCGTTAACGATCCCATTGCAGATATGCTCACCCGCATCCGCAATGCTCAAATCGCCAAGCACGACAGTGTGATGGTGCCGGCTTCCAACATGAAGAAGTCCATCGCCAAGATCCTGCTTGACGAAGGCTATATCAAGAGCGTCGATCTGATTGACGACGGCCTGTCCGGCCAGATCAAGATCGGCCTGAAGTACACCGACAAGAAGCAGAGCGTCATTGTTGGCCTCAAGCGCATCAGCAAGCCGGGCCTGCGCGTCTACGCGCAGTGCGAGGAGCTGCCGAAGGTGCTCGGCGGCCTGGGCATTGCGATCGTCTCCACCTCCAAGGGTGTGATGACCGATAAGCAGGCTCGTGCGGCCAAGGTCGGCGGCGAAGTGCTCGCCTACATCTGGTAATTGACGACGCTGAAACGGAGGAAAGAACAATGTCTCGAATCGGAAGAGCTCCGATCGCCATCCCGGCCGGCGTCACGGTTACCGTCTCCGATGACAATATCGTCACCGTGAAGGGCCCGAAGGGCACGCTGACCCAGGAGGTCAACAAGAACATCACCGTGAAGCAGGAGGGCAACGAGATCCTCGTGACCCGCCCGAACGATGAGAAGCAGAACCGTGCGTTCCACGGCCTGTACCGCGCGCTGATCCACAACATGGTTGTTGGCGTCAGCACCGGCTTCACCAAGACCCTGAACCTGGTTGGCACCGGCTACCGCGCCGAGGCCAAGGGCAACACCCTCAACATCACCATCGGCTACAGCCATCCGGTGATCATTGAGGCGGAGGAGAACATCGCGTTCGCCACCCCGAACCAGACCACCATCACCGTCAGCGGCATCAACAAGCAGCAGGTCGGCAACGTCGCCGCTGCCATCCGCGCGGTGCGCAAGCCGGAGCCGTATCACGGCAAGGGCATCAAGTATGACACTGAGGTCGTCCGCCGCAAGGAAGGCAAGACCGGTAAGAAGTAAGAAAGGGAGTGAGCGCTAATGTTCACCAAGCGTGATCGTAATGAGATCCGTGTGATCCGTCATGAGCGTGTGCGTAAGAAGATCAGCGGCACGCCCGAGATGCCGCGTCTGTGCGTGTATCGCAGCCTGAACCACATCTACACCCAGGTGATCGACGACGTCGCCGGCAAGACCCTGGTTTCCTGCTCCACCCTCGATCCGCAGATCAAGGGCCAGCTCGGCGAGCTGGACAAGAAGGGCGCCGCGAAGCTGGTCGGCAAGACCGTCGCCGAGCGCGCCATGCAGGCTGGCATCAAGCAGGTCGTCTTCGACCGCGGCGGCTATGTCTACACCGGCCGCGTGGCGGAGGTTGCCGCAGGCGCCCGTGAAGCGGGCCTGGACTTCTAAGTCAAGGGAGGATACGAAGAATGCCTCAGGATATGGAAAAGAAGCCGTTCGAGCGCGGCGATCGCCGCGAGCGTGGCCCGCGCCGTGAGCGCCGCCAGGAGAGCGAGTTCCAGGAGAAGATGGTTGCCATCAACCGCGTCTCCAAGACCGTGAAGGGCGGCCGCAACATGCGCTTTGCTGCGCTGGTCGTCATCGGCGACGGCAAGGGCCGCGTTGGCTGCGGCATCGGCAAGGCTGTTGAAATTCCGGAAGCCGCCCGCAAGGCCACCGAGGACGCCAAGAAGCACCTCGTGCATGTGAGCATGAAGGGCACCACCATCCCGCACGAGACCGTCGGCCGCTTCGGCACCGGCGAGGTTGTGCTGATGCCCGCCCCGGAAGGCACCGGCGTTATCGCCGGCGGTCCGGCGCGTGCGGTGCTCGAGCTGTGCGGCGTGAAGGACATCCGCACCAAGAGCTACGGCTCCAACAACCCGATCAACATGGTGAAGGCGACCATCGAGGGTCTGGCTTCCCTGCGCACCGCTGAAGAAGTGGCCAAGATGCGCGGCAAGACCGTCGAAGAGCTGCTCGGCTGAGAAGGAGGAAAGAGACTATGAAAGTACAGGTTACGCTTGTGAAGTCTCCGGTCTCCAGCAAGCCCAACCACATCAAAATTGTGAAGGCGCTGGGCCTGCACAAGATCCGCTCCACCAAGGTGTTTGAAGATACCCCGTCCATCCGCGGCATGATCTTCAAGGTCAAGCATCTGGTGTCTGTGGTCGAAATCAGCGACTAAGGAGGATTCACCATGAAGCTGAATGAGCTGAAGCCCGCTGAGGGCTCCACGACCGCCGCGCGCCGTCTCGGCCGCGGCACCGGCTCCGGCCTGGGCAAGACGTCCGGCAAGGGCCACAAGGGCGCGAAGGCCCGCTCCGGCGGCGGCAAGCGCCCGGGCTTCGAGGGCGGCCAGATGCCCCTCACCCGTCAGCTGCCCAAGCGTGGCTTTACCAACATCTTTGCCAAGGAATATGCGACCGTGAACGTCAGCGACCTCGACGTGTTCGAGGAGGGCACCGTGGTGACCGCCGAACTGCTCATGGAGAAGAAGATCATCCGCAAGCAGCTGGATGGCCTGAAGGTCCTGGGCAACGGTGAGCTGACGAAGAAGCTGACCGTGAAGGCCGTGAAGTTCACCGGCTCTGCGAAGGAGAAGATCGAGGCTGTTGGTGGCACTGCCGAGGTGATCTGATATGCTGGAAAAGATGAAGAATGCCTGGCGCATTCCGGAGCTCCGCAAGAAGATCATTTACACCTTCGGCATGCTGCTGGTCTACCGTCTGCTGTGCGTCATCCCGGTTCCGGGCATTGACATCGCGACGGTTGCGGCGGCCGTCAAGGACTATTCGATCCTTGACTTCATGAACATGATGACCGGTGGTTCCTTCCAGAACATGAGCATCATGGCCATGGGCATCACCCCGTACATCAATGCCAGCATTATCCTTCAGCTGCTGACCGTCGCCGTTCCGGCCCTCGAGAAGCTGGCGAAGGAAGGCCCGGAGGGCCGCAAGAAGATCACCGAGTGGACCCGCTACCTGACCGTCGTTCTGGCGTTCATTCAGGCGGTTGGTCTGGTGTTCGCGATGCGCGCCAACTCCTACGGCGGCCTCTGGTATGTGATCATCGGTATCTCCATGGCTGCCGGTACTGCCCTTGCGATGTGGCTTGGTGAGCGCATCACCGAGAACGGCATCGGCAACGGCATCTCCCTGCTGATCATGGCGGGCGTCGTGTCCAACATGTTCAACTGGGCCCGTCAGGCGACCGTCGGCGTGGCGCAGGGCACCGTGGGCATCCTGCCGGTGCTGGTGGTCGTGATCGCGCTGATCGCGATGATCGTTGTGATCACCTTTGTGGACATGGGCGAGCGCCGCATTCCGGTTCAGTATGCCAAGCGCATGGTGGGCCGCAAGATGTACGGCGGCCAGTCCACCCACATCCCGATGAAGATTAACTCCACCGGCGTCATGCCGCTGATCTTCGGCTTCGCGATCCTGCAGTTCCCTGCGACTGTCTTCGCGTTCTTCCCGACGAGCGGCCTGAACATGTGGTGGAGCAGCTTCCAGAGCGGCATCTGGTATCAGGTTGTGCTGGCGGTTCTGATCATCGCCTTCACCTACTTCTATACCAGCATCACGTTCAACCCGATTGACATCAGCAAGAACATGCAGCAGAACGGCGGCATCATCCCGGGCATCCGCCAGGGCCGTGCGACCAGCGACTATCTCGCCAAGGTTTCCAGCCGTCTGACGCTGTTCAGCGCTCTGTTCCTCGCCGTGCTGGCGACCATCCCGACCCTGATCACCAACATCTTCGGCATCCGTGCTCCGTTTGCTGCGAGCTCCGTGCTGATTGCGGTGTCTGTGGCTCTGGAGACGCTCCGCCAGGTTGAGGCGCAGATGGTCATGCGTCACCACAAGGGCTTCCTTTAATCGCTGAGAAGCGTGAGGTGCTGACATGAATCTGATTTTTCTCGGCCCGCCCGGTGCGGGCAAGGGCACCCAGGCCGTTCGCGTGTGCGAGCGGCTTGGGATCCCCCAGATTTCTACCGGCGACATTCTCCGCCGCGCCATCAAGAACGAGACGCCGACCGGCTTGGCTGCCAAGTCCTACATCGACAAGGGCCAGCTGGTTCCGGACAGCGTTGTGATTGACATCGTGCGCGAGCGTCTTGAGCATGAGGACTGCAGGGGCGGCTATCTGCTGGATGGCTTCCCGCGCACCGTCGCTCAGGCTGAGGCCCTGGAGACCTTCGCCAAGATCGACGCCGTGATTGACATTGAGGTCAGCGATGAAAAGCTGGTCGAGCGTCTGAGCGGGCGTCGCGTTTGTCTGTCCTGCGGTGGTACGTACCATGTCAGCCGCCTGAACGGTTCCACGACGTGCGAAAAGTGCGGCAACGAGCTGATTCAGCGCGACGACGACAAGGCCGAGACGGTACTCAGCCGCCTGACCGTGTACCATGCGCAGACGGAACCGCTCATCGACTTCTACACGCAGCGCGGCCTGCTCAAGCCGGTCGACGGTGCGCAGCCGATGGACGACTGCTTTGCAGCAATTCTTGCCGCGCTGGGTGAGAACAAATGATTACCATCAAGAATTCTGCCCAGATCGCCAAGATGCGTGAGGCCGGTGCCATGCTGCACGAGGTCCTCACGCAGCTGAGAGGGAAGATTCAGCCCGGAGTGACCACCCATGAGCTGGACGCGTTTGCGGAAAAGCTCATCCGGTCCTTCGGGGCTATCCCTTCTTTCCTCAACTATGAAGGGTACCCCGCCTCGATTTGTGCGTCCGTGGACAGCCAGGTCGTGCACGGCATCCCGTCAAAGAAGACTGTGCTCAAAGAGGGTCAGATCATTTCAGTCGACTGTGGACTGATTCTCGACGGATGGCAGTCCGACAGCGCCTTTACCGCGCCGGTCGGAAACATCAGCGAAGAGGCGCAGCGTCTGATTGATGTCACAGAAGAGAGTTTCTTCGAGGCGCTCAAGGTCGCGCGCGAAGGAAACAGGATCAGTGATATCGGCCATGCGGTTCAGCGGTATGTTGAGGATCGTGGCTTTTCCACGGTTCGCGCGCTGTGCGGCCATGGCATTGGACGGGAGATGCACGAGGATCCCCAGGTGCCCAATTACGGCATCCCGGGCCACGGCGTGCGGCTTCGCCGCGGCATGACGATCTGTATCGAGCCGATGATTGCAGCGGGCGATTATCACGTCAAAACGCTGCGCGACGGCTGGACGGTCGTGACAACCGATGGCAGCCTCTGCTCCCATTATGAACATACCATCCTGATTACGGATGGCGAGCCCGAGCTGCTTTCTTACCCGGGCTATCATGAGGAGGAGAAGCGATGAGCTCGTTTCCCATGGAGGTCGGCCGGGTGGTCTTCTCCCGCGCGGGCCGCGATCAGGGACATTACTTCGTGATCGTGGACGTGATTGACGAGGACCATGTGGCCATTGCCAACGGCTGTCAGAGGAAAGTGGACAATCCGAAAAAGAAGAAGATCAAGCATCTGGTGGCAAAACCCGAACTTCTTGAAGAAATTCGTGAAAAAATTTTTGCAAAAAAGAGGATTTTTGACTCTGAAGTGCGAAATAAACTGGATGCTATCGGCTATCAAGAGGCATTGTTGCCGCGTAAGGAGGGTTAACGTTGCCCAAGAGCGACAATATCGAGGTTGAAGGCGTCGTCGTTGAAGCGCTGCCGAACGCGAACTTCCGCGTTGAGGTAGCCGGCGGGCATAAGATCATGGCCCAGATCTCCGGTAAGATCCGTATGAACTTCATCCGCATCTATCCGGGCGATAAGGTCAAAGTCGAAATTTCTCCCTATGATCTGACCAGGGGACGCATCACCTGGCGCAGCAAGGGTTGAGAAAACAAATTCGAGGAGGAACGGACAAATGAAGGTTAGACCGTCTGTCAAGCCTATCTGTGAGAAGTGCAAGGTCATCAAGCGTAAGGGCCGCATCATGGTGATCTGCGAAAACCCCAAGCACAAGCAGAAGCAGGGCTAAACCAGTAAGCAGAGCACTATCAAATGATTCGGAGGTAACACCATGGCACGTATTTCTGGCGTTGACCTGCCTCGTGAGAAGCGGGTCGAAATCGGACTGACGTATATCTTCGGCATCGGCCTGAAGACCTCTCAGGATATCCTCGCGGCGACCGGCGTGAACCCGGACACCCGCGTCAAGGATCTGACTGAGCAGGACGTCAACAAGATCCGCGAATACATCGAGCACAACCTGAAGGTCGAGGGCGATCTGCGTCGCGACATCGGCCTGGATATCAAGCGCCTGATGGAAATCGGCTGCTACCGTGGCGTTCGTCACCGCAAGGGCCTGCCCGTCCGTGGCCAGAACACCAAGCAGAATGCTCGCACCCGCAAGGGCCCGAAGCGCACCATCGCCGGCAAGAAGAAGAAGTAAGAGGAGTGATTGACAATGGCACCCAAGAAGTCGCTGAAGAAGGTCGTCCGCAAGCGCCGCGAGCGCAAGGTCGTGGAGCGCGGCGCCGCGCACATCCGCTCTTCCTTCAACAATACCATCGTTACCCTGACCGATACCCAGGGCAACGCGCTGAGCTGGGCTTCCGCTGGCGGCCTCGGCTTCCGCGGCAGCAAGAAGTCCACGCCGTTCGCTGCGCAGACCGCTGCTGAGACCGCTGCCAAGGCTGCGATGGAGTACGGCCTGAAGACCGTTGAGGTCTACGTCAAGGGCCCGGGCTCCGGACGTGAGGCTGCGATCCGTTCCCTGCAGGCTGCCGGCCTGGAGGTCAACATGATTAAGGACGTGACGCCGATTCCGCACAACGGCTGCCGTCCGCCGAAGCGCCGTCGCGTGTAAGGTTTTGTAAGGAGGACGAAAGTAATGGCTAACAATAAGGAGCCGATCGCCAAGAAGTGCCGCAGTCTCGGCGTTTCCCCGGCGGTCATGGGCTATGGCAATAAGAAGTCTACCCGCAACCCGGGCGGCAACAAGCGCAAGAAGGTTTCCGAGTACGGCACCCAGCTGAAGGAAAAGCAGAAGGTCAAGTTCGTCTACGGCGTGCTTGAGAAGCAGTTCCACAAGTACTACCTCAAGGCCGCCAACATGAAGGGCATCACCGGTGAGAACCTGCTGAAGCTCCTCGAGCTGCGCCTGGACAACGTCATCTACCGCCTGGGCATCGCCAAGACCCGCCGTATGGCCCGCCAGGTCATCGTGCATGGCCACATCCTGGTCAACGGCAAGAAGGTGGACATCCCGTCCTACTCCGTGAAGGTCGGCGACGTGATCACCCTGCGCGAGCGCTCCAAGGAGCAGGCGGGCTTCAAGGCCCTGCGCGAGGGCACTGGCGTTGTGACCCCGAAGTGGCTCACGTTTGACGCGCAGAACCTGACCGGCAAGGTCGAGGCCATGCCGGCTCGTGAGGACATCGATTGCCCGATCGAGGAGCACCTCATCGTCGAGCTCTATTCTCGTTAATAGATTGCTCATCCGATGTTTGCTACGGTTTTTTCACGGCAACTGTGAGGAGGAATCTGCCTAATGATCGAAATCGAAAAGCCCCGCATCGAACGCGTGGAATCGGGCGAGAGCTACGGCAAGTTCGTCGTCGAACCGCTTGAGCACGGCTTTGGACAGACGCTGGGCAACTCCCTGCGCCGCGTCCTGCTGAGCTCTCTGCCGGGCGTCGCCGTTTCCAGCATCCGTATTGAGGGCATCCAGCATGAGTTTTCCGCCGTTCCCGGCATCAAGGAAGACGTTGCAGAGATCATCCTCAACCTGAAAGAGCTTTCTGCCAAGCTGTATTGCGACGGCCCGAAGAAGGTATCCATCAACGTCAAGGGCCCGTGCGAGCTGACTGCCGCCGCGCTGGAGGTGGACGATCAGATCGAGGTGGTCAACCGCGATCTGCACATCGCCACCCTCAACGAGGACGCGGATCTGATCATGCATCTGACCCTGGAGAAGGGCCGCGGCTACGTCAGCGCTGACAAGAACAAGAATCCGAACATGCCCATCGGCGTGATCCCGACGGATTCCATCTTCACGCCGATCCGCAAGGTGAATTACACCGTTGAGAACACCCGCGTGGGCCAGGAGACCGACTACGATCGCCTGACCCTCGAGGTGTGGACCGACGGCAGCATCCTGCCGGATGAGGCAATCTCGACCTCCGCGAAGATCCTGTGCGGCCATCTGAAGCTGTTCATGGATCTGACCGATCAGGTGGTGACCATCGGCTTCAATGAGAAGGAAGACGATCACCGCGAGAAGGTTCTGGAGATGACCATCGAGGAGCTGGACCTCTCTGTTCGCGCGTACAACTGCCTCAAGCGCGCCGGAATCAACACCGTCGCCGAGCTGGTGCAGCGCAATCAGGAGGACATGATGAAGGTTCGCAATCTGGGCAAGAAGTCTCTTGAAGAGGTCGAGCAGAAGCTCGCCGCTCTGGGGCTCGCTCTGCGTGCCAATGACGAGTAATCCGGCATCACCGGCTTACGATCAAAAACCCGCCCGAAAGGGCTCACTAAGGTCGCGCCTAAGGGAAATATGGGCGCGGCGGTCACGGCGCCTGCCTGCACATGCGGACAGGCGTCGGTTCCTGCCGCGTGAAGAACCGTATTTGCAGGAGGCGGGCTGAAATAGGAGGAAAAACAACATGGCTCAGCGTAAACTCGGCTGCCGCAACGCTGCCCAGCGTAAGGCGCTCATTCGTAACCAGGTGACCAATCTGATCTGGTACGGCCGCATCGAAACCACCCTCGCCCGCGCGAAGGAAGTCCGCTCCATGGCGGAGCACCTGATCACCCTGGCGATCAACGAGTGCGACAACAATGTGCAGGTCGAGAAGACCTTCAACAATGACAAGGGCCAGACTGTGACGGTCACCGTCCAGAACGACGCCCCGAGCAAGCTGCACGCCCGCCGTCAGATCATGGCGTATCTGTACGACGTGAAGGAAGCGAAGCAGGACGACGAGTCCAAGAGCGCCTATGCTGCGCGCACCAAGGACAACAAGTATCCGTGCGTCGAGAAGCTCTTCCGCGAGATCGGCCCGAAGTACAAGGCCCGCAACGCGGAGAAGAACTGCGCCGGCGGCTATACCCGCATCCTCAAGAAGGGCCCGCGCCGCGGCGACGCCGCCGAGATGGTCATTCTCGAGCTGATCTGATTCCTCGTTTACAGAAGAAGCTGTTTCGCCCTGCGAAGCAGCTTCTTTTGAATCGGGGGATTGCAGAGTGCGGAGGGGGAAATTCGCATGCAAGACATGATTCTGATCCTCAACTATTCGGACGAATTCTCTATGGAGATCGCCAGGAGGCTGCGCGCGGAGCAGATGAATGCCCGCATCGCTGCGCCGGACATAACGGCGGAGCAGGTGAAGGCGATGGCCCCGCGCTGCGTGATTCTCAGCGGAGAGGCGGCTGGGAAGGACGCGAAGCTGGATGAGGACATCCTGAGCCTGGGGCTGCCGGTGCTGGCGCTGGGCCATGCGGCGCGGCTGCTGCTCAGCAGCCTGGGCGGTGCAAGCGCGGACACGGCCATCAGCGAAAAGAAGGCGCTGGTCAAGTACGGCCCGAGCGCGCTGTTCGCGGGCGTGCGCGAGGGAGAGCGCTACCTGAAGCAGGCGCAGACGATGATGCTGCCTGCCGGCGTGACGGAAACGGCCAGCGCTGCGGGCTGTACAATCGCCTTCGAGGACGCCGAAAAGAAGCAGTATGGCGTGCAGTTTGAGCTGGAGCGCAACGATCCTGAGGGGACGACGATCCTGATGAATTTTGCGCGCGGCATCTGTGGCTGCACCGCCTGGTGGACGATCGATGCCGCCCGCGAGCACGCGGAGGCCATACTCAGCCAGGCGGCAGAGAAGGGCGGCTGCGCGCTGTGCGCCGTGAGCGGCGGCGTGGATTCCACGCTGGCAGCGCTGCTGACGCATCGCGCCTTCGGCGACCGGATGACGGCCATCTTCGTGGACACCGGCCTGATGCGCGAGGGTGAATCGGACGAGATCCGAACGACGTTTGAGGCGCTGGGCGTTCCGCTGCAGATCGTGGATCGCTCTGGCGAGATCCTGGAGCGGCTGGCGCACAAGCTCGGAAACGATGAAAAGCGGCAGGTGGTCACCCGGCATCTGGCTGAGGAGATGCTCCGGCAGAGCGCGTCGATCGAAGGGGAAAAGACGCTGGTGCTGGGCACCAATTACAGCGACTTCCTGCACAGCGGCACCAATACGTTCAGCGCGCAGGAGAGCGGCATGACGATTGTCGAGCCGCTGCTGGAGCTGCTCAAGGAGGAAGTGCGCGACATCGCCCGGGCAATGGGCATCAGCGAGGAGGTCGTGGAGCGCAAGCCGTTTCCGTCTCTGGGCCTGGGCGCGCGCATTGTGGGCGAGGTGACCGGTGAGCGGCTGCACGCGCTGCGCACGGCGGAGGCCATCTTCCGCGAGGAGCTTCGCCTGGCCGGCCTGGAGCGCAGGCTGTACAAGCACTTCCCGGTGCTCATTGGCGGAGAGACGATGGGCAGCGAGCTGGTCGTGCTGCGCGCGGTGACGCTATCCGGCGGCCAGCTGATGCCCGCGCGTCTGCCGTATGACCTGGTGGAGCGCACGGTTCAGCGCATTATGGAGGCGACGCCCACAGTGGGACGCGTCTTCTATGACGAAACCCCCACGCAGGTGGGCAGGGAGTCATTCTCGTAAAAGCGGCACCGGTTTGCAGGCCGGTGCTTTTTGTGTTTTTGGGAGCAACAATGCAAAATCAGGGGTAGATGGAAACAAGAGGCATGTGCTATAATAAACTGTTACTATATGCATAGAATCCGGATGCGCCCAAGGCGGCGCAGCTTCCGATGTAATGAAGGGTGTCTTTTGAAGTATGAGAATCTATCATCCGGTCAGAGGCGTGGGCGGAGCGCTTCGGGAGAACAGCTTTGCCATCATCGATGACGCGGGCGTGGAAATCGGTCAGGGCGGGCTGGAGTTCCGGGTGCTCAGGAAGATGCTGCCGGAACGGCCGCTGGACATCGAGATGAACATGAATGCGCATCCCGTGGCCAGCGATACGCTCTTTGGCGCGCTGTGCGCCCGGGCGGAGAGCATCAAGACGGAGCAGGGCGAGCTGCCTGCGCGGCTGTACACCCGCTGCGCCATCGACGACAGCGAGCGCCACGAATACTTTACCCGCATGGGCTTTGATGACTTTGACGGCGACGAGCTGTTCGTGCTGCCTGTGCCGCAGGACATGAGCACGCGCAGGCGCAATTACAGCCCGCTGGGCACCAAGGGCATCGATGTGGAGCTGCGCACGCGCACGCGCCGCGAGGAATTCCTGCTGAGCCTGAAGGAGTTTGGCTGCGTGGAGCACGCCAGCGAATGGCTGGAGGAGCGCATGAAGGATCCGGTGTTCATCGCGCGGGCGATGTACAACGGCAGCGACTTTGTGGGCCAGATGCTGGTGACCGGCACGCAGAACGAGGCGACGCTGGAGATGATCTGCGTGGAGCCGAAGTGGCGCGGCCGCGGCGTGGCCAGCGCGATGATCGATGAGGCGCTGATGCAGCTATCCAGCCAGCGCGTGGCGTATCTGTGCGCGCGCAGCGTGCGCCGCAACAAGAGCGCCATGCAGATGTTCAAGCGCAGCGGCTTTGACTGGGTGCGCACGGAGTGCTATCTGCTGGGCAGAGATTTGTAACCCATTCGAGCAAAAACGGAGGAAGAGACATGAAGGTTCTGGTGATTGGCGGCGGCGGACGCGAGCATGCCGTCTGCAAAAAGCTCAAGGAGAGCAAGCTGGTCGATACCCTGCTGTGCGCGCCGGGCAATGCCGGCATCGCGCAGGTGGCGACCTGCGTGCCGGGCGTGAAGGCGACGGACGTTCCTGCCATCGTGAAGCTGGCGAAGGATGAGCAGGTGGATTTTGTCTGCGTGACGCCGGATGATCCGCTGGCGCTGGGCTGCGTGGATGCGCTGGAAAAGGAGGGCATCGCGGCCTTTGGCCCGAGCGCGTATGCGGCGCAGATGGAATCCAGCAAGATCTTCTCCAAAAACCTGATGAAGAAGTACGGCATCCCGACCGCGCAGAGCGAGACGTTTGAGGATATGCATGCGGCGCTTGCCTATCTGGATACCCAGAGCGCGCCAATCGTCATCAAGGCGGACGGCCTGGCGCTGGGCAAGGGCGTGATCGTCGCGCAGACGATCGGAGAGGCGAAGGAAGCCGTCGTGGACATGATGCAGGGCGGCCGGTTCGGCAAGAGCGGCGCGCGCGTGCTCATCGAGGAGTGCATGTTCGGCCGCGAGGTGACCGTGCTGTGCTTCTGCGACGGCAAGACCATCGTGCCGATGCGCGCCAGCCAGGATCACAAGCGCGTGAACGACAACGATCAGGGCCCGAATACCGGCGGCATGGGCGCGTTCGCCCCGAGCCCGCTGTACACGCAGGAGATCGCCGAGCGCACGATGAACGAGATCCTCGTGCCGACGCTGAACGCGATGAACGCTGAGGGCTTCACCTTCAAGGGTGTGCTCTACGTGGGCCTGATGCTCACCGACAAGGGGCCGAAGGTGGTCGAGTACAATGCGCGCTTCGGCGACCCGGAGACGCAGGCCGTGCTGCCGCTGCTGGAGAGCGACCTGATGGAGATCATGCTGGCCGTGCGCAATCAGACGCTTGGCCAGATGGACATCCGGTGGAAGGATCAGGCGGCGGCATGCATCGTGCTGGCCAGCGGCGGCTACCCGGGCAAGTACGAGAGCGGCAAGCTGATCACCGGCCTGAATGAGGCTGAGCAGACCGGCGCGACGGTCTATCATGCGGGCACGAAGATGACCGAGGCGGGTTATGTGACCGCTGGCGGCCGCGTGCTGGGCGTAACCGCGCTGGGCGGCACGCTCAGGGAAGCCGTGGACAGCGCGTACGCCGCGGCGAGGAAAATCCATTTCGACGGCGCACATATGCGCAGCGACATTGGCAGCAGGGACTGCTGAGCAAGGGACAGGGCAGGGCTTTGTGCTCTGTCCTGTATTCACATGCAGAACAGGAAACGATGATGAGAAGAAAGATGATCGCGACAGCTGCAGGGATCCTGCTGCTGACGGTGCTGCTGATTCCCTTGGCGAACATGCTTTCGACCGCGCAGGAGGCCCTCGATGCCGACCACATGGTGCAGCCCATGCTGGACCTGCTGGAGCAAAGCCCGCAGGTCAGGGCCAATGTGGCGGTGGGACAGATCATGGACATCGAGGATGCCTGGGGCATTGAGGACACACGGCAGGAGGCGCAGACGCCGCTTGTGGGCAGCATGCGCAACGGCGAGCATGAGCTGGGCTATGATGAGGCGAGCAGGACGTTTTTCTGCACGCTGGGGCTCAGCGGCGGGGACTGGCCGGAGCTGGCGCTGTATGCGCAGGGCGCAGAAGGCATGGAAGACCTGAGCGTCGCATGGATCGATGACTACACCTATGATGATCGCAGCGACGCGATCCGCGAGGGATACCGCTATGAACTGATGGCGTATACAGACACGCAGTACGAGTACATCGAGCTGGTCTTTACCGGCCTGCCGATCGTGACGCTTCAGGTTCACGGAGGCGCCGACGCGCTGGGCGATACGTACACGCCGGCGCGCATGGGCGTGGCTTCCGCAGAATACGCGGCGATCAACTCCGGGGCATGGACGCATGTGCGCGGCGGAGGATACCCGAAGCCGATTGACAAGCCGTCGTATCGCGTGGAGTTTCACGAGCTTGGCGCAAAGGGCGACCAGAAGGCGGCGCGCAGCGTGCTGGGCATGAAGGAGGACACGGACTGGCTGCTCATCAGCAACGCCCAGGATCCTACCGCGCTGCGCAACCACCTGTGCTGGGACATGTGGCGCAGGTGGAACGAAGGCGCTGAAGCGCCGATGGAGCTGGGCAGCCGCATGGTGGAGCTGTTTGTAGACAACGCCTACATGGGCCTGTATCAGGTGATGGAAAGGGTGAATCCCGAAGAGGAGCTTGTCCGAATCGGCGGCAATCCGCAGACGGACACGCTGGCCCGGATCATAGTGAGCGTGAACATCGGCAATTATCCGGTGCTGGACCGCGATCAGGTGGCCGACCTGTGGATTGAACACCGCTATGAAGCCAAAGACCGTCATGAGCGCACCTTTGAGCGGATCGAGGACTATGCCAGGCTGATGATGAAGGATGAATACACCCTTTCGGACGAGGAATTCATCGAGCTTGCACAGAAGCGGATTGATACGCGCGAGCTGATGTCCTATTTCCTTTTCTCACAGGTGTGCGGCCTGACTCAGGACAACATTCATAACAACCTCTACATCTGGGCGCTGGGCAGCGATGCGGAATATCAATACCGTTTGTCGCCCTGGGACATGGATATGTCGCTGTTTACGCCCACCAATGAGGAGGACATGGGATGGGGCGGGAGACTGGAAGTGTCCTTTGCGCTGCCCGTCAGGATGCTGGATCTGAATGTGAACCAGTGCCGGGAAATCATGTGGGAAATCTGGACACAGAAGCGGGAAACCCTGCTTTTGAATGAGGCGATCTGCACGTGGATCATGGACACGGCGGAGGAAATTGAGGCATCCGGCGCATACCACAGGGAAACAGAGAAATGGTATGGCGCGGAAAGCGAGCTGCCTGCGGAAGACATGATGTACTATACGCAGTATCGGATCGAGAATGTGGAATATGCGATGGAGGAGCGCTGGCTTTCGCAGGAAACAGGAAAGGCAGAAACAGCAGAGGATTTGTAAGTTATACAAATTGAAGGCGAAAGAAAGTAGAAAAACACAAAGCGAGGTTTACAGCCTCGCTTTGTTGTGCTAAAATAGGGCGCAATCGGGGAAAATCATTCCATCGGAAAACCGATTTCCCGCAAGCACAACCGCAGGAGGACAAAACCCTATGAAGTTTTCTGGAAGCTATGTGGCGCTGGTGACGCCGTTCTGCGCGGACGGCAGCGTCAATTTTGATAAGCTCAGGGAGCTGACTTGCTGGCACCTGGAGCAGGGCACGGACGGCATCGTCGTGCTGGGCACGACCGGCGAATCGAGCACCATGAGCCACGAGGAGGACGACGACGTCGCCCGCTGCGTGATCGAGACGGTGAACGGCAGGATCCCGGTCATCTGCGGCGCAGGCTCCAACAGCACGCAGACGCAGCTGGAAAAGAGCCGCAAGTATCATGACATGGGTGCGGACGGCCTGCTGCTGATCACGCCGTACTACAACAAGGCGAACGACGAGGGCATGTATCGCCACTTTGCGACGGTGGCCGACAGCGTCGATACGCCGATCATCCTGTACAATGTGCCGGGCCGCACCGGCTGCGCGATCTCCCCGGCGTGCTGCGCGCGCCTGGCCAGGCACCCGAACATCGCGGGCATCAAGGAGGCCAGCGGCAGCATCAGCTACGCAGCGCAGATCGCCCGGCTGATCGGCGACGACTTCTGCATGCTCTCCGGCAACGACGACATGATCGTGCCGATGATGAGCCTGGGCGCGTCGGGCGTGATCTCCGTGTGGGCGAACATCTGCCCGAGGCAGTGCCATGACCTGGTGGCGGCGTTCAGTGCCGGTGACGTGGCCACGGCCCGCGGGATTCAGCTGAAGTATCTGGAGCTGATCAACGCGCTGTTCTGCGAGGTGAACCCGATCCCGATCAAGGAAGCGATGAACCAGCTGGGCATGGACGTGGGCGGCTACCGCCTGCCGCTGTGCGAGATTTCCGAGGCGGGACGCGAGAAGGTGCGCCGCGCGCTGGAGGTGCTGGCGTGAGAATCGCAGTTATTGGCAACGGCCGCATGGGCCGGATGATCGACGCAGTCTGCGCGCAGGACGATGCGATCGAGGTGGCGGGCTTTGTCGGCCCGGGCGCGTGCGCGGGACTTGAGGAGATCGCGGAGATTGACGCGGCGGTGGACTTCTCCTATCCGGGCAACCTGCAGGGGCTGCTTGACAACGCCGTGCGCCGCCGCCTGCCGCTGGTCATCGGCACGACGGGTCTTTCCTCTGAGCAGGGCGACGCCATCCGAGCGGCGGCCAGCGTGATTCCGATCGTGTGGGCCAACAACTTCTCCACCGGCGTGACGGTGCTCACGCGCCTGGCGCGCATGGCGGCCGAGGCGCTTAGCGGCGAGTTTGACATCGAAATCACCGAGACGCACCATAGCAAGAAGGAAGACGCGCCCAGCGGCACCGCGAAGATGCTGCTCTCCGCCGTCGATCCGCAGGGCGAATACGCCGTGGTGAACGGCCGCGAGGGCCGGCCGGGCCAGCGCGGTCACGAGATCGGCATGCATGCGCTGCGCGGCGGCACGGTTGCCGGCGAGCACAGCGTGCACTTCTTTGGGCAGATGGAGGAAATCGAGCTGCGCCACAGGGCGGACAGCCGCGAGATCTTCGCCCGGGGCGCGCTGCGCGCGGCGAAGTTTGCCGTGCAGGCCAAGCCGGGACTCTACGACATGGAAGACGTACTTTTTACACCGTAAGTCCCTCTGCAAAGCTTCGGACTCGACCGCAAAGCGACGGGACTTACATCACTTCGTCGGAGATGCAACCGGCATCATGCCGGTTTTGGAGGAAAATGAAGCATGGATGCGTACGAAATCATTGAGGCGATCAGAAGCGCCAAAAAGAAGACGCCGGTGAAGGCGTATATCAAGAGCAGGACGCCGCTGACGTTTGAAAACTGCCACGTGTTTACCGGCGCGGACATGGTCGTCATCGGCGACTATGCGGACATCGAGCCGGTGCTGGAGGCCAACCGGGACGCCATTGAGGATGTCGTGATCGAGAACGACCGCCGCAACAGCGCGCTGCCGCTGCTGGACATGAAGCACATCGGCGCGCGCATCGAGCCGGGCGCGATCATCCGCGACCGCGTGGAGATCGGCGACGGCGCGGTCATCATGATGGGCGCGATCATCAACATCGGCGCGGTGATCGGCGCGGGCACCATGATCGACATGGGCGCCGTGCTGGGCGGCCGCGCGATCGTGGGCAAAAACAGCCACGTCGGCGCGGGCGCAGTCCTCGCGGGCGTGGTCGAGCCGCCGAGCGCAAAGCCGGTGACCGTCGGCGACAACGTGCTCATCGGCGCGAACGCTGTCATCATCGAGGGCGTGAGCGTGGGCGACAATGCCGTGGTCGCGGCGGGCGCGGTGGTGACGCAGGACGTGCCGGAGAATGCCGTGGTCGCGGGCGTTCCGGCGCGCGTCATCAAGATGAAGGACGAGAAGACCAACAGCAAGACCGCGCTGGTGGACGCGCTGCGCGAGCTGTAAGGCGGAATTGCCTTTTCTGTACGAAGAACCGAACAGAATCATGAACGCATGGAACCCGTCCGTCGGCTCCATGCGTTTTATCTTCACAGACGCTCTGCCGCACTTGCAAAACGAACACAAACAACGCGAAAAACCATCTTTCTTTGGCGCGAATGATCCTGTACAATAGAGGCACAGGCTTGCCTGGCGCATGGCCGACGGTGGTTTGGCGGAGGCTTTTCCAGCTGCAGGGGATGTGCCATTACGCAAGCGGAGGAGGCATATCGATGATCGAAATGGAATCAAGACTGCCGTACGGCCTGCTCACACTCGTCGTGCTGGTGCTCTTCTACGGCACGTATCTGATCAAGATGATGGTGCAGAAAAAGCGCGGCATCCGCACCCACCAGATCGGGCGGAGGAAGGAGAAAACCCTCCACACGGTGGAGATGCTCATGTCGGCGGCGACCTTCGGGATCGTGCCGGTTCAGCTGCTCTCCGCCTTCCTCGGCTGGAACTGCCTGCCTGCAAACGCACGCTTCACCGGCTTCCTTGTCGGGATCATCGGCGACTGCGTTTTCCTGGCTGCCGTGCTGTGCATGAAGGACAGCTGGCGGGCTGGCATTCCCGATCAGGACAGGACGGAGATGGTGACGGACGGGATCTATGCATTCAGCCGGAACCCGGCGTTCCTCGGCTTTGACCTGATGTACATCGGCGTGCTGTTGATGTACTGCAATCCGCTGACGGGGCTGTTCACCGCCTTTGCCATCGTCATGCTGCACCTGCAGATTCTTCAGGAGGAGAAGTATCTGGAGTCTGTCTTTGGCGAATCATATCGCCGGTACAGGCGGCAGGTCGGCCGTTATCTGGGGAGAAGGATTCGCGGATAACCGCAGAGGACACCATCATGCCCCTTTTCAGGCGCGCGTTTTGGGTGTATGATGGACAGGAGAAGCCTTTGTGGACGCCGTCAGGCCGGACACAAAAGACTGGAGGAATCAACGTGCACCAAACCATCGAGCTTTACCAGATGCTGGAGGCCCGTGAGCGCCGCTGCATGCGCCAGCAGGAGCTGCTGCGGCAATACGCAAAACCGCTGGTCTGCCTGACCATGAACATCGCCGGGCCCGTCAAGGACAGCCCGCTCATCCGCCGCAGCTTTGACCATGGGATTGAGCTGCTGCACCGGCAGCTTCTGCGGCGGCGCATCAGGCCGCTGCACGAGGCGCTGATGCGCGAGGTCACCGGCTGCGAGGCGTACGTTGTCCTTGACCTTGACCCGCTTGCCGTCAAACGGATGACGACCGCCATTGAGGACGGCAGTCCGCTGGGACGGCTCTTTGACATGGACGTGCTGCGGCCGGACGGCTGCAAGGTGGAGCGCGAGGAGCTGGGCCTTCCCGGGCGCACCTGCCTGATCTGCGGCGGCCCCGCCAAGGTCTGCTCCAGCCGCCGCGTGCATCCGGTCGCGGAGCTGCAGCAGAAGACCCATGACATCATGGCGCAGGCGATGGATGAGCTGGACGCGAAGACCTGCGCGCGGCAGGCGGTGCGCGCGCTGCTGTATGAGGTCAACACCACGCCCAAGCCCGGCCTGGTGGACCGCCGGAACAGCGGCAGCCACAGGGACATGGACAGCTTCACCTTCATGAGCAGCGCGGCGTCGCTTTGGCCGTACTTCTTCGCCTGTGCCCGCACGGGACAGCAGACCGCCGCGCAGAGCGCTGCCTACACCTTTGCTGCGCTGCGGCCGCTGGGCTGTCAGGCGGAGGGCGATATGCTGGCGGCGACCCGTGGGGTCAACACCCACAAGGGCGCCATCTTCACCCTGGGCATCCTCTGCGCCGCGCTGGGGCGCCTTGACCGGGCGCTGTGGCGCAGCCCCGGGCGCATTCTTGAGGAGGCCGCCGCGATGACGGCGGGCCTGACAGCAGCGGACTTTGCGGGGCTGACCCGAGAGAACGCGCAGACCGCCGGACAGAGGCTGTACCTTGAGTACGGGATCACCGGCGTTCGCGGCCAGGTCGAGGCCGGTCTGCCTGCCGTGCGCGATTTCGGCCTGCCGGTTCTTGAGTGTGGCCTGGCACAGGGCATTGATCTCAATCGGGCAGGATGCGCCGCGCTGCTGGCCATCCTCGCCAACAGCACCGACACCAACATGATCTCCCGCAGCGACCGCGCCACGCAGCAGGCCGTCGCGCAGGAGCTTCGGGAACTCCTGAAACAGACGCCCTACCCGGATGAGGACGCGCTGCGCGCGCTGGACGATCGGTTCATCGCCGCCAACCTTTCCCCCGGCGGCAGCGCTGATCTGCTGGCCGTCTGCTACCTGCTCCATTTTCTGAAAAGCGAGGAAGAATGCCATGTCTGACTACGGAATTTCGCAGGTCTATCCCGGCGACCGCCGCACGCTTGCCCAGATTGACGCGCTCCTCAAGCGGGAGGGCATTACGCGGGACGCGAATCTGGATTACACCTGCGCGATGCTCGACGAGGACTACCAGGTCATCGCCACAGGCAGCTGCTTCGGCAATACGCTGCGCTGCTTCGCGGTCAGCAGCGACCATCAGGGCGAGGGGCTGCTGAATGAAATCGTCTCCCACCTGATCGAGGTGCAGTACGCCCGCGGCAACATGCATCTGTTCCTCTACACCAAGGTGAAGAGCGCGAAGTTCTTCGGCGACCTCGGCTTCCGCGAGATCGCGCGGGTCGAGGACACGCTGGTCTTCATGGAAAACCGCGCGGACGGCTTCTCCTCCTACCTGAAGGCGCTGGAGAAGACGAAGACCGCCGGCAAATCGGCCGCGCTGGTCATGAATGCCAACCCCTTCACGTTGGGCCATCAGTATCTGGTGGAGACGGCGGCGGCGCAGTGCGATACGCTGCACCTGTTCGTCCTTAGCGAGGACGCCAGCCTGTTCCCCTTTGCCGTGCGCAGGGAGCTGGTGCGGCAGGGCGTCGCGCATCTGCCCAATGTTGTCCTGCACGACAGCGGCCCGTACATCATCTCAAACGCCACCTTCCCCAGCTACTTCCTTAAGGACGAAACGGCGGTCATCGAGGGCCATGCCCGGCTGGATCTGGCGGTGTTCACCCGGATTGCCGCAGCATTGGGCGTGACGGCCCGCTTTGTGGGCGAGGAGCCCACCAGCGTCGTGACCGGCGCGTACAACCGCATCATGTGCGAGGAGCTGCCCAAGGCGGGCATCGAGTGCGTGGTGGTGCCGCGCAAGGAGGCGGGCGGCAGGGCGATCAGCGCCAGCACCGTGCGCAGCGCGCTGCAGGCCGGGGACTGGGCTATGCTTGAGACGCTGGTGCCGCCCACCACGCTGGCCTGGCTGCAGAGCCCTGACGCCGAGCCGGTGCTCAAGGCCATCCGCCGGGCTGGAAACGTCGTTCATTATTGACAGACCAAACGCCGGTCAGAGAGGATGCCGCTCCGCTGCGATTTCACCCAACCGGCACGCTGCCTTGCCGCAGCGTGCTTGTTCTGTCATCCTCCATGCCATCATCTACGAAAGAAGGACGCGTCATGCACCGCAGGAAACCTGATCTGTCCATGCTCCCCGTCATCCTGACGCTGGCCTGGCCTACCATGCTCGAGCAGCTCATGCAGACCGCCGTGCAGTACATCGACACGGCGATGGTCGGTTCGCTGGGTACCAGCGCCACCGCCGCCGTCGGCGCGACGAGCACCGTCAACTGGCTGGTGAACAGCACGCTTTCCGCGCTGAGCGTGGGCTTTCTCGCATTCATCTCGCGGGCGCTGGGTGCGGGTGAGGCGCGCAAGGCGCGGCGCGCCGCCATGCAGGCCGTGCTGATCGTGCTGAGCGTCGGCTCGCTCTTCACCGTGCTCACGCTGTCGCTGAGCGGCGTGATTCCCGCACTCATGCAGGTGGAGCCCGCCATCCGCCCGCTCGCCGCCGCCTACTTCTTCATCCTCTATGTGCCCATGCTCCCGCGCGCGGCGAGCATCATCTTGGGCACGGTGCTGCGCGCGGCGGGCGATACCCGCACCCCGATGAAGATCGGCGTTGCGGTCAACCTCATCAACGTCGTGCTCAACTTCCTGTTCATCTATCCGGCGCGCGACGCGGTGCTCTTCGGCCTGCGGGTGTGGATTCCCGGCGCCGGATGGGGCGTGCTCGGCGCGGCGGCGTCCAGCGCCATCGCCTACACCGCAGGCGGCGTCCTCATCACCGTGCAGCTGTGGCGGCATCCGCGCATCTCTCTGCGCGGCGAACGGCTGCGCCCGGACGCGGCCATCCTGCGCCCATGTCTGCGCGTCGCCGTGCCCAACATGCTCCAGCGCTTTGCCACGTCGCTGGGCTACGTCGCCTTCGCCTCGATGATCAATTCGCTGGGCGCGGTGTCCACCGCCGCGCATACCATCGCCAACACGGTGGAGTCCGCGTTCTACATTCCCGGCTATGGCATGCAGACCGCTGCGGCGACGCTCACCGGAAACGCCTATGGCGCGCGCGATCAACAGCGCATGAAGGCGCTCTCCTCCATGCTCATTCCCATTGAGATTGGGCTGATGATCCTCTCCGGCGGGCTGCTCTTCGCCTTTGCACCGGCGCTCATGCGCATCTTCTCCCGAAGCGAAGAGGTGATTGCCCTTGGCTCGACCGTGCTGCGGATGGTCGCCGTCTCCGAGCCGTTCTACGGCTTCTCCATCATCGTGGAGGGCATGATGCAGGGCGTGGGCCGCACGCGCGAGCCGTTCCTGTTCAATGTCGCCGGCATGTGGCTGGTGCGCATCGTGGGCACCTTCCTGTGCACGCAGCTGCTGGGGCTTGGCCTGGTCAGCGCCTGGGGCTGTATGATTGCGCACAACCTGCTGCTCTTTGTGCTGTATCTGATCGTCTATGCGCGCGGGACGTGGAATCCGCTGCGCTGCTGATCGCATCAAAAAACGCCCTTCTGCCGGGAGCAGAGGGGCGTTTGACTTGTCAGAAGACATCCAGATCATGCCCATTGACGACGGGGCCGTCGTACCCCGCCTCGCGAATTTCCTTCAGGATCGCGTCGCAGTGCGTCGATGCCCGCGAAATACGCCTTGGAGGCCTGGCGCACGACGTCGGGGCCGAAATCGACCAGATAGGCCCTGTCGCCGACGACGACAGCGATGGTTGTTTTCGGATCGGGGCAGAAGAAAATGCTGGAAACGCCCGAATATGCGCGCCTGCGTATACGCATCTGCGGAGAATTTCATATGATAAGCGTCAGGTGATGATATGACAGTCAAAGACGCGGTGGCGCAGCGATTTGCGCAGATCTGCCGCAGCCGGGAAATCAGCATCAACGAGCTGGCCACGCGTTCCGGCGTGACGCCCTCCACGGTGTACAGCATGATGGACGCGCGCAGAAGAGAGCTCTCGATCACGACCATCAAGAAGCTGTGCGACGGGCTGGACATGACGCTGGGCGAGTTCTTCTCAACGGATGATTTTGACCGGCTGGAGCAGGAAATCAAGTGACCGGGCAATCGGCAAGAGGATGAGAAAAGCAATGAACGATAAGACGCAGAAGGACATCGACCCGAAGCCGGCATGCGGGGCGTACCAAAGGTGCTGCCCGGATTCAAGGCCCCGCCTGCTGCCCGTTGTGCTGCTGCTTGCGCTGATATGTCCCGTGGCGCTGCTTGCGGGCAAATATACGCCGGCGGAGGATGCGCTCAGCCGTCAGATCCGTCTCTGGATGAGCGGAGAGGAGGAGCATGGCATCCCTGTTGCGCCCGCGATGGAGATCGAGAAAATCTGGGCCATTGAGGATGCGCGGACGGAGTCGGAGGACGCGCTGGCGGAGCGCATGTTCAACGGCGACGAGATCCTGGGCTATGACAAGGAAAGCCGGACATTTTACTGCACGATCGGCGCTGAGAACGGCGATGCATGGCCGGAGCTGGCGCTCAGCGTCGTGGGCAGGGAGGGCATTTCAGCGGCGTTTGTCGACGACTACACCTATGACTTTTGCTGGGATGCGGTTGCGGAGGGCTACCGTTATGAGCTGCTGATCTATACGGACACCGAATATGCGTACGCCGGCGTCGTCTTCACAGGGCTTCCGATCGTGACCATCCACACGGATGACGATGCGCAGATCGAATGGGACGCGGATGTCGGCGCAGATATTCACATCGCCGACAGCGAGACGGGCGCGCTGTACTCACACGCGCTCATTCAC
Organism: uncultured Clostridia bacterium; assembly: GCA_945948915.1. Classification (GTDB taxonomy): domain Bacteria; phylum Bacillota; class Clostridia; order Christensenellales; family Aristaeellaceae; genus Ventricola. Next base: position 28,107 of record CAMFCQ010000018.1, read on the forward strand.
AGGCGCGGCGGCAATGCCTACGTCGGCGTGCCGAAGCATTCCTACCGGTTTGAATTCCGCAGCGTGAACCTCAAGGGAAAGGAGCAGAAGGCGGAGCGCAGCGTGCTGGGCATGGAGGCGGACAGCGACTGGCTGCTCATCGGCAACGCGAGCGATTACAAGGCGATACGCAACCATCTGTGCTGGCAGTTGTGGGCGGCATGGAAGGAAGAGCCGCAGTTCGGCGAGCTGAAAAGCCGGCTGGTGGAGCTCTTCTGCGGAGACGAATATATGGGCATCTACCAGCTGATGCAGTATGTGAATCCGGAAAAGGAACTGCTGCGGATGGGCGGAAATCCGAAGACCGATGTGCTGGTCCGCACCATCGTTGAGCTGAATATCGGAAGCAGGCCCGTCAACCGGCGAATCGATGCGGATCTGGGGCTGACCGAGCTGCGGTATGCGCCGCCCGGCATGACGGCGCAGGAGGCATTTGCCATCTTTGAGCCCTTCGATGAGGCGGATATCCTGCGCACGCGCGACATGAGCGATGAGGAATTCGCAGCGATCATGGAGACGCATTTTGATGTGCAGGAGCTGATTGACTATTTCCTGTTCATCCAGCTGTATGGCCTGCGCGACAATGTACGCAACAATCTCTATGTCTGGGCGATCAGGCAGGAGGACGGCACCTACCGGTATTCCTTCCAGCCGTGGGACATGGACCGCAGCCTGGGCTATGAGGAATCCCACCAGCTTCCGGGCGAGCTGGCCAGCTATGATCTGGACATGGTGCACCGCATGCTGGAGCTCGATCTGATGAACAGCCGGCAGCTCATGTGGTCGATGTTTGAGGAAAAGCGCGCGGGCGTTCTGTCTGACGAGAACATCTATGCGTGGCTGTATGCGGTGGAGGATGAGATCAACGCGACGGGCGCCTTCCTGCGCGAATCGGAAAAGTGGCGCGGCGGCGCGCAGAAGCTCGATGTGGGCGAGATGTGCGAAAAGGTGATCGAGTTCCAGAGGGTGTTTGAAGAGAATGCCTCCTGGATGTGGCCGCTTGATGATGGCGGGGACGCGCAGGATGAAGCGTGACAGCAGCGCGGATGAAACGGCTGATCCGCATGGTGCGTGCCCGGGAGCGGTCGCAGAGCAAGAAGAAATCAAAAGGACGAGCGCAGATGAACGGTAGAAAGAGGATATTGGCTGCGGGCGTACTGGTGCTGGCGCTGGTTCTCGCGCTGGCGCCGCTGTCGCATCTGCTTTCAGGCAAGGCGAATGCAGGACAGCGCCAGGCGGCCCAGAGCGTGGAGACAATGCTGAAGCTCCTGGCTGAAAGCCCGGCATACCGGGCGCAGACGGCTGTGTCGCCCATGCTGGAGCTGGAAGAAATCTGGGCGATCGAGGATGCGCGTGAGGAAAGCGAAACGCCGCTGGTGAAGAGCATGCGCAGCGGCGATCAGGAGATGGGCTACGACGCGGCGAGTGATACGTTCTACTGCACGATCGGCCTTGAGACGGGCGAGGTCTGGCCGGAGCTGGCGCTCTTTGCGCAGGCGGCCGACGGCGCGGAAAACCTGAACGTCGTCTGGGTGGACGATTACAGCTATGACTACGCCTGCGACGCGGTACGCGATGGCTGGCGCTATGAGCTGCTGGCTTACACGGATACGGAATTTGCATACTTCGGCGTGGTGTTCACGGGCCTGCCGCTGGTGACGCTGCATGTCGGCGGCGGCGCTGAGGCGCTCGGCGAGGAATACACGCCGGCGCGGCTGGCGGTATCCGGCGCGGACTATGAGGGCCTGAATTCCGGCGCGATGGTTCATCTGCGCGGCGGCGGATATGTGAAGCAATACCCGAAGGATTCCTATCGGGTGGAGCTGCATACGCTCGATGCGCATGGCGACAAGAAGAACGACGTGAGCGTGCTGGGCATGCCGGCCGATTCGGACTGGCTGCTGATCGCCAACGCGTCGGACGCAACCTGCGCGCGCAACGAGCTGGGCTTTGGCATCTGGCGCGACTGGAACGCCGACGGCCAGGCCTTCATGCTCCTGCAGTCGCAGATGGTCGAGGTGTTTGTGGAGGACGAGTATGTCGGTCTCTACCAGCTCATGCAGCGCATCGACACGCGGGAGGAGATCCTCCGCATGGGCGGCAATCCGAACACGGATTACTGCGCCCGCGTCATCAACGTCATGAATGTCGGAGAGCGCCCCATGCTGGATCTGGTGCAGAGCGCCAACATGCTGGCAGAGCTGATGTATGCGCCGCAGGGCGTATCGGCCAGCCGGGCCTTTGCGCAGTATGAGCCGTACTGGCGGATGAACACGAGGACACCCGAACACGAGATGTGGCTTGAGGACGGCGCGTTTGCTGAAACGGCTGAAACATGCACAGACGTGCGCAGCATGATGGATTTCTTCCTGTTTACGCAGGCTGCGGGTTTGGGCTACGACAACGTGTTCAACAACGTCTACATGTGGGCACTCAGGCAGGGCGATCACTATGTTTACTACCTGTCCCCGTGGGACATGGACATGGGGTTCATCAAGATGTTCGGTGCGGAGGAAGACACGCCGAATCTGTATCAGAAGCAGGCTGTGCGCATGCTGGACCTGAACGCTGGCGGCGCGCAGCAGATGCTCCGGGAAATCTGGAGCGAAAAGCGGGCGACGATCCTGACGGACGACGCGATGTATCAGCGTTTTGACGCGTTTGAGGAGATGATCAATGCCTCCGGCGCGTACCTGCGCGAATCGGAAAAGTGGCACGATGGCGCGCAGGAGCTGAACCTTGCGGAGATTCAGGCCTTCGCCGTGGAGCATCTGCACACGATCGACCGGGCGATTGAGAACCTGTGGCCGCTTGACGGGGAAACGGCGCCGGAGGAATAAGACGGCGGGTGGCTGCACAGGCGCCGTCCGATTGCGTATGGATACGAAAGGAGAGGTTACGCCGGAATGAAGCGATTTGCAAGGCTGCGCCTTCTGCTGGGCATGGCGGCGCTGGCAGGCGCTGCGGCGGCCGTGGTGCTGACGGCTTCTCCCTATGCGCCGGTGGTGGAGCCGTGCGGGGACATCGAGGCGATCTGGGCGATCGAGGACGCGCGGGAGGAGAGCGATACGCCGCTGGTGACGGCGCTTGAAAACCAGGGCCAGGCGCTGGGCTACGACGCGGACAGCAACACGTTCTACTGTACGCTCGGCCTGGACAATGGCGAGGCGTGGCCGCAGATCCGGCTGACCGCGCCGGGCGTGAAGGGGGTCTCGCTCTGCTTCGTGGACGATTACACCTATGACTGGTGCGCCGATGCGGTCAGCAACGGCTACGAGTATCAGATCATGGCCTATACGGACGAGGCGTTCAGCTATGCCAATCTGGTGTTTACCGGGCTGCCGATCGTATCGCTGACAATGCAGGAGCCGCTCAAGCCGCATGAGGACATCCCCGTGCACGCGGCGATCAGCGCGGCGGGTGAGGAGGGGCTTCATACCTATGCGCGCGCGCACGAGCGCGGCGACACGAGCCTGCGCAGACGGCCCAAGCACGGCATCAAGGTGGAGTTTACCCGGTATGCGGACGGCACGCGCAAGACGGAGCGGGAGATGCCGGTGCTCGGGCGGACGGATGAGTTCATCCTGATGGCATGCTCAATGGATAAGCTGATGATCCGCGACAAGCTGAGCTGGGATCTGTGGAACGGCATTGCGGAGGAGGACGAGGCCTTCGGGCCGCGCAGGACGGCATACTGCGAGGTATTTGCGGACAACGAGTATCTGGGCGTCTATGTGATGATGAAGCCGTATGACTACGTGCAGGAGCTGGAAAAGCTCGGCGCGGATGCGCCTGCGGCGGACGCTCTGTATCGCCTGGCAGGAGGCACCGTCCATGAGTTTGACAGGCCGCTCATTCAGGATCACCGGGCATTCTACTATGAGCAGCACTATGTACCGGCGGGAGAATCGGGACATGCGTCGATTGAACCGTATCTGGCGCTGCTTGCGGAGGAGGACGACGCGGTATTCAGCGAGAAGGCGCTGGAGCTGCTGGATCTTGACTCCGTGATCCGCTATGCGCTCTTTGTGCAGGCCTGCGGCATGACGGACAATGAGCACAACAACCTGTACATCGTGGCGCACCGCACGCAGAGCGGCCGCCGGTATCTGTTTGCGCCGTGGGATCTGGATGTCTCCTGGGGGCTCAATGACGAGGAAAACGCCGAGGTCTGGTATGAATTTCCCCTCTTTGACCGGCTGGTGGCGCTCGACTGCGGCGGCGTGGTGCGCGACAGGCTGCGGGCAATCTGGCAGCAGATGCGCGAAAACGGCTTTACCGGCGAAAACGTTGCGGCGCTGCTTGATGGCTACAATGCGGCGCTGAATGACTCCGGCGCCTTCTACCGCGATGCGGTGCGGTGGAACCGATCCAATTCCTATGCGGAGAACTACAACATCTACGCCTATGCGTCCGCGCGCCTTGAGATGATGGACAGGCGAATCGAGGAAATGACGGGCGAAGCGCTGCGGGGCCGCAGGCTGCGCGTTCAGGGTTACACGACGTTTGACGAAGGGCCGCTGTAACGGCTGAGCAAGCGGCGCTCAGTTCACACAAAAGGCACATGTGCGCCTTGATCTTGCTCCTTTGCTGCGCTATACTCAGGGTGTGCGTCCGGGCTGTGCAGGACGGACGGAAATGCCGCCACTTTGCGCCGGTGTGTATGGAAACGAGATCATTGCCTGGATGAACCCACCGGGCGAATGACAGAATCATTTGGAAAGGCTGATGGCTTGATGAGATTTCGGTTGCTGCTCGCGATGGTGGCGCTTGCGCTGGTTATGGCCGGCGTGGTGGCGGCTGCTTCGCCCTATGCGCCGGCTGCGGCGCCCGCGCCGGAGGATATCGAGGAGATCTGGGCGATTGAAGACGCACGCGAGGAGAGCGATGCGCCGCTGGTGACGGCGCTCACGATGAACGGCATGCCGCTGGCCTATGACGCGCAGAGCAGCACGTTCTACTGCACGCTGGGCATGGACAACGGGGAAGCATGGCCGCAGATGCGCCTGACAGCGCCGGATGCGAAGGGCGTGCATCTGATGTTCGTGGACGACTACACCTACGACTGGTGCAGCGATGCAATCCGGGAAGGCTATGCGTATCAGGTGATCGCGTACACGGAGAAGGCGTATTCGTACTTCAGCATCATCTTCACCGGGCTGCCGCAGCTGTGCATTTACACGGACGGACAGGAGATCACGACGGAGGATACAAACATCCGCGTGACGGTGGCGGCCTGGGAAGAAGAGCCCTATGCTTCCTCCGCGCGCATGCACCTGCGCGGCGCAGTCACGCTGTCGGCTGTAAAGAAGGGATACAAGCTGGAATTCCTGCGCGAACGCAATGGAAGCACAAAAAAGACCGAGGTGAATGTCCCGGGCTTCGGCATGGCAGACGATCTGGTCATGCTGTCGTGTCTGAAGGATGATACAAAGATGCGCGACAAGCTGTGCTGGGATCTGTGGAGTGAAATCGCGGCGGATGATGAGCCCTTCGGCGCCCGCGAAACAGCGTATATGGAGGTCTTCATGGACAACGCCTACCACGGGTTATACCTGATGGTGGAGCCGGTGGACATCAAGGAGGAGCTGAGGCTGACAGGCGACGGTCATGTGATGACGGACAGCGTATACCGTACGGCGGCGCTGAACTTCTCCCGCGACAGGGAGTACTACCGGCACCCGTACCGGGACAATGCGGGCTACGAGCTGTACCATGTGCCGCAGGGAGCGCAGAGCTTTGAACAGAAATTCGCGGCGCTCATGCCGTACATTGAGCTGGTGAAGATGGAGGATGACGAGGAATTCGCCGCGCGTGCGCCGGAAATCATTGATGTGGATGCCATGCTGCGCTACATGCTGATGATGCAGGGCGGCGCGATTTCCGACAATTTCTTCAACAATATGTATATCTGGGCGGAGGCCGGCCCGAATGGAAGCGTGACCTACCGCTTTGGGCTGTGGGATCTGGATATGTCCTGGGGCAGGGGAAGAAGCGATATCGGCGAGGGGTTTGGGCGCTGGTTGTTCTTTCCCGTGGCGGACAGGATGCTGAATCTCGACGTGGATGGCATCCGGCAAAAGGCATACGACATGTGGCAGCAGCTGCGCGGGAGCATCTTTAACGAGGAGACGCTTGAGAAGCGGCTGGAGGAATACACGGTGCTGCTGGGTGAGAGCGGCGCACTGATGCGGGATGCGGAGCGCTGGGACAAAGGCATCATGTACCCGGACGGCTATGAGATCATTACCGTTGCGGCGGCGCGCTGGCCGCTGCTTGATGCAGCCATGGAACTGCTGGTGGCGACGGACGGACCGGTTGATTTCCTTACGCGGACCAATTACAAAGATAAAGCCGGAGATATTTTTCCTGAGCAGGGTGACGACGAATGAAAAGACTTGGACTCCTGATGTTGGCTGCGGCGATGACGGCGATGCTGGTGTGTACGGTGGCGCTGTTTTCTCCGTATTCACCGGTGGTCGGGCCGGTTTTGGAGCTTGAAGATGTCTGGGCGATTGAGGATGCGCGCGAGGAAAGCGAGACGCCGCTGGTGACGTGCCTGGAGAACAACGGCGTGCGCCTGGGCTACGACGCGCAGGAGAACACATTCTACTGCCCCATCGGCCTTGACAACGGCGAAGTATGGCCCGAGCTGTACCTGACCGCGCCGGGCGCAAAGGACGTGAAGCTGTGCTTTGTCGATGACTATGCCTACGACTGGTGCAATGAAGCGGTGCGCGAGGGGTATGCCTATCAGGTTCTGGCGTACACGGAGAAGGAGTTCTGGTACACGCAGGTGGTGTTTACGGGGATGACCATCATCTGCCTGGAAACGGATGACGCTGTCAGCTTTGAAGAACAGCTGGGGCGTGCGGCGATCAGCGCATGCGGATCCGACCCGATTCAGGCGGATGCCAGAATCAGCTATCGCGGAGGCGGATCGGCCGGCGAGAACAAGAAGGGATATAAGATCAAATTTGCGGGAAACAGCCGCGGAGGAAGCATTGAATATGACGTGCCGGGCATTGGCATGGAGAGCAAGCTTGCGCTCCTGCCGATGCTGCTGGATGCAACGCTGATGCGCGAAAAGCTCTGCTGGGATCTGTACGGGGCTGTTGCTCAGGACGGTGCAGTCTTCCGCCCGAGAAAGACGCAGTACATCGAGCTGTTCGTCAACGATGAATACGCCGGCGTTTACCTGATGATCAACCAGTTGGATGTGCAGAAGGAACTGAAGCTGGGAGGAGAAAGCCATGTACTGGAGGACAGCATCTACCGCAGCGCCTATACGCCTCTGGAAAAGACCCGCATGACGGTGCCCGATCCGGTTGCGTATCAGAGCGGGGCGGGCTATGAGCTGCACAGAAGCACCCGGCCCGGTCACGAGTTTGATGACCTGCAGCCGTATCTGGAGCTGCGCACAGAACAAGACGATGACGTGTTTGAGCGCCGCGCCCTTGCAATGGTCGATCTGGAGCAGATGCTGCGCTACGATCTGTTCCTGCAGGGCTGCTGCCTGGCGGATAATGTGTTCAACAACATGTTTATCTGGACAGAGAAGACACGCGATGGCATCCGCTATTCATTCTACCCGTGGGATCTGGACCGGAGCTGGGGATTCCATCTCGAAGAGGGCAGGAGCTATACTCGCTGGTTTTGTTTTCCACTTGCCGATCGGCTGATCAACCTGGACGCCGGCGGGGCGAGAAGCATGCTGGCACAGCTTTGGCAGTCCTTGCGTGAGGACATCTTTACCCAGGAAAACATCGCCGGTCTGCTGGAGCAGTATGCCGTCGAGCTGGCGGACTCCGGCGCAATGATGCGCAACGAGATGCGGTGGGGCACGGGCATGGCCTATCCGGAAGGACAGGAGATCCTGGACTTTGCGTCCACGCGCTTTGCCATCGTCGATGAGATCATTGCTGAGATTGCGGGTACGGATGAGTGGATTGATTTTCTTGTTGATGCCGGGAGCGGAAGCGCAGGCGTCAAGGTATTTGATGAGGCGGATGAGGAGTGAACGCTGCCTTTCCGGACACCTACGAATTCATCACCGTGGCGGCCATGCGCTGGCCGCTGCTTGACAAAGCCATGGAGCTGCTGGTGACGACGGACGAACCGGTTGACTTCCTATCGCAGACCCAATACGAGGGAAAGGCCGGAGATATTTTTCCTGAACAGGGTGACGATGAATGAAAAGACTCGGACTCCTGATGCTGGCTATGACGATGACGGCGCTGCTGGTGTGTACGGTAGCGCTGTTTTCTCCATACGCGCCGGTGGTCGGGCCGGTTCTGGAGATGGAGGACATCTGGGCGATTGAGGACGCGCGCGAGGAAAGCGCGACGCCGCTGGTGACATGCCTGGAAAGCAACGGCATGCGCCTGGGCTACGACGCGCAGGAGAACACATTCTACTGTCCCATCGGCCTTGACAACGGCGAAGCCTGGCCTGAGCTGCACCTGACCGCGCCGGGTGCGGCGGATGTCCGTCTTGCGTTTGCCGACGATTACGCCTACGACTGGTGCGAGGACGCGGTCAGCGAGGGGACTGCCTACCAGGTGATCACCTACACGAAGACGGAATTCTTCTACACACAGATCGTGTTCACCGGCCTGCCGGTGGTGACGCTGACCACGGACGCGGAGCTTGACTACACGGACGCCGGCGCGCAGATGACGTTTGCCTCACCGGACGGCGGCCTGGCGGCGAAGGCGACTGCGCATCTGCGCGGTGCGGGCAGCCGGTTCAGCGAGAAGAAGAGCTACCGGATCAACTTCGTGCACGGGCAGAAGAACAGCTCGGCCATCGCCGAGGTGCCGGGCATCGGCCGGACGGACGATGTGATCCTGCTGGCGGGCGTGATGGACGACACGCTGATGCGCGACCGGCTGAGCTGGGATGTGTACGCGATGATCGCGGAGGAGGACGAGCCCTACGGCCCGAGGACGACGCAATACGTTGAGCTGTTTGTGAACGACCGGTATGCCGGATGCTACATCATGATGGAGCCGGTGGACGACGGCGAGGAGCTTTTAAAGCGCGGCTCCGGCGCGCCGGGCACGGACAGCGTGTACCGCAGCGCGCAGATCGACTACGCCGGAGACCGGCCGTACGTGGAAAATCCCATGCGTGAGGGCTCGATCTATGAGCTGTATCACGCGCCGGCGGCCGGGCATGAATTTGACGCGCTGGCGCCGTACCTGCAGCTGGAGCAGATGGGGCGGGGGGAAGCGGAGGACGCGGCGTTTGCGCGCCTGGCGATGGACGTGATCGACGTGGAATCCCTGCTGCGCTATGACCTGTTCGTGCAGGCGGGCGGCATGAGCGACAACGTGTACAACAATATGTACATCATTGCCCAGCGCGACGGCGGCCGCCTGACCTACCGCTTCGCGCCGTGGGACATGGACCTGACCTGGGGTCGCTTCAAGGACGGAGACAGCGGGGATTTCTATCACGGGCTGTTCTCCTTTGAGGTGGCGCAGCGGATGATTGAGACCGACGCAGGCGGCGTGACGCGGGAGCGGCTTTCGCAGATGTGGGCGCAGATGCGCGAAAACGTGTTCCGTGAGGACGTGATTGAGCGCCTTGTAGACGGCTACACCCGGGAGCTGGACGCCTCCGGCGCATATCGGCGCGAAACGCTGCGCTGGCGCGGGGAGGAATACGCGGCGGACGGCTATGAGATCGTGGCGTTCGCGGGAGAACACTTCGCGGCGCTTGACGCGATTTTTGCCGCGTATGCCCCATAAAACGACGCACGGCAAAATTTAACATTTGCGCAATAATCGGCGTTTTTTCAGTTGACAGATGGTTTTTTAAGTGGTATGATGACTATGTTTGCTGTGCAGCCTCCATAGGGGAGTTCTGCGCACTGGACACAGTGAAAGGAAGAATGAACTTATGCATGAAGCTCTTGCCGACGCTGATCGACGAGTAGTTGGAACCAAGCAGCTGCTGCGCGCGCTGGACGAGGGAAGGATTGCCCACGCCTATGTCGCAGGCGATGCGGATCTGCTTCTGACCAAACGCGTGGTGGACCGCTGCTACGACATGAACATCCCCTGCACGCAGGTGGAATCCATGGAGAAGCTTGGGCGCGCCTGCGGCATCGACGTGAAGGCAGCAGCTGCCGGCCTGCTCAGGTAAGCGGCGGGCGGTGCACGCGAACCGGCAGCCACCGGCTGGCCGGCTCTTTTGCGCGAAAGCGCACCGATATGACTCCGCACACGCGGGTTCATATAGATCTATCAGCAAGAAGTGTTCCAAGATTTTTTGAAAGAAACATAGGAGGTGCTTCCATGCCTACGATCAACCAGTTGATCCGCAACGGAAGAAAAGCGATCGCTGCAAAGCCGACCGCCCCTATCCTGCAGAAGTGCCCGCAGAAGCGCGGCGTCTGCCTCTCTGTCAAGACCACGACCCCGAAGAAGCCGAACTCCGCGCTCCGTAAGATCGCCCGTGTTCGCCTGACCAACGGCGTCGAGGGTACCTGCTACATCCCGGGCATCGGCCACAACCTGCAGGAGCACTCCGTCGTGCTCATCCGCGGCGGCCGTGTTCGCGACCTGCCTGGCGTTCGTTACCACATCATCCGCGGCGCGCTGGACGCTGCCGGCGTGGCCAAGCGTATGCAGGCCCGCTCCAAGTACGGCGCGAAGCGCCCGAAGAAGTAATCCTACAAAGGATTTCTTCAGGGGAATCTTTGGTGGCGCCCTCCCAGTATCGGAGGTGTCGTCGGCCCGCGAGGGTGGCCGGCCGCGAAGCAGAGGACATTCAGACGTGTTGGAACAGCGCCTGAAACGCCTCTGCGGGCAGGGCCGTGTGCTAGATCCGCAGAAAACCTGCCGCTTTTGCTGAGGCGGCGGCGATGCGGCCGAACGGGCCATGCTGCAAGAAAACAGGAGCGAAGCGCCAACGCGCCGCTCCGGACAATGACCAGGAGGGTTATCCCATGCCGAGACGTGGATTTGTACCGAAGCGTGAAGTGCTGCCGGATCCGGTTTATGGCACCACGATCGTTACCAAGCTGATCAATCAGATCATGCTCGACGGCAAGCGCGGCATCGCGCAGTCCGTCTGCTATGACGCGTTCACCATGCTGGCCGAGAAGACCGGCAAGGACGCGATGGAAGTGTTCAACGCGGGCCTGCAGAACATTCTGCCGAGCCTGGAGGTCAAGGCCCGCCGTGTCGGCGGTGCGACCTATCAGGTCCCGATCGAGATCCGCCCGGAGCGCCGTCAGACCCTGGCGCTGCGCTGGCTGGTTGACTTCTCCCGCAAGCGCGGCGAGAAGACCATGGCCGAGCGCCTGTGCGCGGAGATCATCGACGCCAGCAACAACACCGGCGCCGCTGTCAAGCGTAAGGAAGAAATGCACCGCATGGCCGAGGCCAACAAGGCTTTCGCCCACTATCGCTGGTAATTTCTCGTGTATGGCTGCGGCGGCATAAGCCGCCGCGGCTTCAGAAAAAAGGAGATTGAACATGGCCAGAACCCATGAACTGAACATGGTTCGCAACATCGGCATCATGGCTCACATCGACGCCGGCAAGACGACCACCACCGAGCGTATTCTGTTCTACACCGGTAAGAATCGTAAGATCGGCGAGACCCATGAGGGCAGCGCGACCATGGACTGGATGGCCCAGGAGCAGGAGCGCGGCATCACCATCACCTCTGCCGCCACCACCTGCTACTGGAAGGGCCATCGTCTGAACATCATCGACACCCCCGGCCACGTCGACTTCACCGTCGAGGTTGAGCGCTCTCTGCGCGTTCTGGACGGCGCTGTCGCCGTCTTCTGCGCCAAGGGCGGCGTCGAGCCGCAGTCCGAGACCGTTTGGCGCCAGGCTGAGCACTATCATGTTCCGCGCATGGTGTACGTCAACAAGATGGACATCATGGGCGCGAACTTCTACCGCGTGGTGGACATGCT
>CAMFCQ010000019.1 GCA_945948915.1 uncultured Clostridia bacterium
CGATGGTACTTGGCTGGAGACGGCCCGGGAGAGTAGGACGTTGCCGGATTCCAAATGAAAGCCCCTAGCATGAGCTAGGGGTTTTTCATTTGGAATCAGATGACGATGTACTTCTTCGGATTGTTTCCAGTCAACGTGCATACATCGTACTCGGCTAGGTGAGGCCATGGCGGCGCCCAGTGGACGTAAAGAAGCCCATGCCGAACGCCCGGGAGAGGTTGACGTTGCCGGATTCCAAAAAGGAATGAGCCCCACGAATGTGGGGCTTATTCCTTTTTGGGGCTGATAACTTCTATTCTCTGGCTATCCAAGCTAACGTGCAACATTGTACTTGGCGATGGTTTTTGTGTGCGGGCAAGCCGACGGGAGGTTTGACGCTTACCTCCTTTCTTGAGGAATGCAGAAAAATCCCCTTGACTTCATAAAGAAATCAAGGGGCGGGTTCTTATACTACTCTCAAATAAAATCGGCCATGCAATAACCGGCCGTCAGGTAACGCTTCGCTCCCTGACTGCTTTTCTATGATCGCTTCGCGATATGGAGACGTTGGGGGAGTTCATCCCCCAAAACCCTAGCCTGGGGACCAGTCCCCAGACCCCTTCTTTGCTTCGCGCTTATAGCTCGTTTCTATTTGAGAATAGTATTAGAAAGAATTCTGAATCTACGGTTATTTAATCGTCGAAAAATAGAAACCATAAAGAGTACCCAATCGATCAGAATCTAATATCTTATGCCTTTTTACCTCATTCGAATTAATTCTATTGTCTGCAGACAGGAGCACCCCACACACATCATCTACTGCTCCACTAGTGACAAAATATATATCATCTTTCACTTTAAATGCGTAATGAACATCTCTTTCAAAAAGACGCTTCCAACTTAGAGGCATTTCAAATTCAATCTTCTGGTTACCCGTACACATCAGAATCATATTTCCCTTTTCACATCGAGCCAAATCGAAATCCGGATATTCAATCAAGCCCCGATATGCATCCATGCAATCAATGGCAATCTGCGTGTATCTATTATTTACAATTTGACAACACAGAAAGAGAAGAACTAGAAATATGATTATACCTATAAATAAACGCTTCATCAGAATAGCCTCCGTGCAACGAGTCCGTTAAAGCTGTGGAAATTTCAGTATATCGTATTTCAGCGTATACAGCCATTCCATCCCAACCTTTTTATATGACGCTTTTACACCTGCCCATCGGGCACGAACATCCCATTCTTCATCGAGCCTCCGTTGAATGATTGAGCCGCCCTGAGCCAAGAACGTCTGGAACCAATTGCTGCATTTATTCATAAATAAATAATACGACCAAGTATAGTTGCCAGCTTCATTGCGATTATAGACCAGACCATCTGCATAATAAAGCTGTTACTTACTAAGCTGCAACTTGAAGTCTAACTTGTTTTTGAGCAAAACTGGAAAAGGATGCAGCTTTTCATTCTTGGTTTCATGAGATCGATTTACCTTTGCAAGGTGGTCATACATATATTCTACTACCTGCGTGCTGTTGGCGTCAATCATCGCCCCGACGTCGTCCTGTAGATTCAAGAATTCAAAAGATATCGGCTCCATGCCGAATCTTTCCAGACCTTGCTTCGTCTAATTCATGTAAAAGCGCTTTGTACGAAAAACAACAAAGGGAGGACAGCCATGGACAAGGACACGTTTGCCCGGCAGGTGACAGACCTGCAGGGCAGCTTGTATCGCGTTGCGGCAAGCTATCTGCGCGGTGAGAGCGACCGGCTGGACGCCGTCTCCGAGGCGATCGCCCGGGCGTGGGAGAAACGGCATACGCTGCGCAACGAAAGCTTGTTTCGTACATGGATTACGCGGATTCTGATTCGCGAGTGCGTGAACATCCAGCGCAGGCAGAAGCGCAGCGTGCCGGTGGACACCATGCCGGAGGCGGAGAGCGAGCCGGAGGACGAGCGAATCGCCGCGCTGCGGGAGGCGCTTGCGCAGCTGCCGCAACGGCAGCGGACCATGACTGTGCTGCACTACATGGAAGGATACGATGTGCGCGAGGTGGCGCGGATCATGGGCACAACGAAGAGCGCGGTATGCGCGGGACTTTCGCGGGCGCGGACGAGGCTGCGCGCGTTGATGGGGGAGGAATTGGCATGAAACGCGAGGATTGGCAGAGGGTCTATCAGCCTCGGCAGGACGCCTTGGAGGCGCGCGTCGGGCAGACGCTTCGCATGCTGGATACACAGAACAATGGGAGGACATGGACGATGAAAAAGACGATGGCTTTGGCGCTGGCGGCGGTGCTGCTGCTGGGCGCGGCGGCAGCGCTGGCCGCGGGGCTGATTCTTTCTGAAAGGGTGGACGCCAAAACGGCGGCGCGTCAGGCGCTGGCCGGGCAGTACGGCTTTACGCCGGAAATGGAAGCGTTCTTTGACTGTGAAGTGTCCGAGGATGGCCGCACGGTGAGCTTTACGCCCGCTGCCCAGACGGGCGCGGGTGTTGAGGGGAAGCTCGGCGTATACACCGTGACGCTTGGCAAGGGCCATCAGGCGACGGCCAGCTGGTCGCATGACGGGGAGACGATCGGCGAGGATACGCAGTCTCCGGTATGGGATACTGCGCTGCTGGCCGCGGCGCTGGAGCGCAAGGCGGCGGGTGAGGAATGGATTGACATTGTGCTCAGTGCAGAGCAGACTGCCGTGAACGTCACCCCGGAGGAAGCGATTGCAATCGCGCGCAGGGCGGCGATGGAGGAGTTCGGTCTTGACGACCTGATGGTTGTCGAGGATTGGGGCGCGCACCTGTACTATCGCGGCGTTGAGAAAGCGGAGAAGGACGGCAAGGGAGCCAAGTGCTATCAGGTTCGCTTTACGCAGGGAGACGAGCGCGGAACGGAGTATGCTGTATCGCTCTATGCCAACAGCGGCGAGGTGTTTGAATGCAGGAGCCTGGAAGAGGAGCAGGACGTGGTGTACGATGCGAGCGTGAGCTGGCATGCAGCTCCGGGCAGCGAACAGGCGAAGGCGCTTGCGGAAATCACCCCTGAGCAGGCGGCGCAGCTGGCGAAGGACGCTGCGGCCGAGGTCTATGGCCTGAGCCCGGCACAGGCGGACAGCATGGAATGGGTTGCAGATGTGGCTCCGTCCCCGTATGCGATGGCGGGCGATACGCCGGTGATTCAGATTTATCTCTGGCTGTGGCAGGGCGGCAGCAGCGCGCCGTTCGCCGAGGGCGACGGCGTGTATCAGGTAGAAGTGAACGCGCAGACCGGCACGATTGAGAGCATCCTTTACGATTCCACATTAGCCGGCAACGGATAACGGTTCCCAAGGGCTGGAATCAGCGACAGACAGCAGAAAGCTCAGACGATGGTCTGGGCTTTTTTCCCATGCTGTGCTATAATGGCAGGCATGAAACCGGAGAAACCGAGGAGAAGCGAATGATCAGCAGAGTTTACGAGGTTGGAGCGCTCAAAGCATACAAATACGTCGTCATCCTGTCCACATGCTGTGGGAAACTCATGCTCAGCCGGCACAGGCAGCGCACGACCTGGGAGACACAGGGCGGCCATGTGGAGCCAGGCGAGACGCCGATGGAGGCCGCCAGACGCGAGCTTTATGAGGAATCCGGCGCGGTGCGCTATGAGATCCGCGAGCTGTGCGATTACTGGGCGGGCGACGAGGTCACCGGCGAGGGCGCGACAGGCAGGGTGTTCCATGCGAAGATTCACGAGCTGGGCCCGATGCCGGAGAGCGAAATGGCGGAGGTGCGCCTGTTTGACGGCCTGCCGGAAAACCTGACGTATCCGGCCATCACGCCGGAGCTCTATGCGGTGCTGACAAAGGAGAAGGGCTGAGATGCAGATTTTGATCGGGACAACCAATCCGTCCAAGGTCGGCTACTTTGAGAAATTGCTCGCGGATGCGGACGTGTCCTTTATCACGCCGCGCGGGCTGGGCATTTCGGATGAGCCGCGGGAGACGGGCGGCACGCCGGAGGAGAACGCGCGGATCAAGGCGGCGTTCTACGGCCAGTATGCGGACGCGGTGATCTGCGCAGATTCCGGTCTGTATTTTGACGCGCTTCCGCTCGACGATCCGCGTCAGCCGGGGCTGCATATACGCACGCCAAACGGCGTGCGGCTTAACGACGAGCAGATGATTGCGCACTACGCGGCGCTTGCGCACAGCCTGGGCGGCAAGGTGATGGCGTATTACCTGGACGGCTGCGCGGTGCAGCGCGGCGGACAGGTCTATGGTTTTCAGGCGACGCGCGAGGAGGCGCGCGCACGGGCTTTTTTTCTGACGGATACGCCCTGCGCGGCGCGGCAGGAGGGCTGGCCGCTGGACAGCCTCTCTTTGGATCTGGAGGAGGTTTCCTTTCTGGATGCGCAGCGCTTGACTGCGGAGCAGATGGAAAGACAGTATGTGAAGCGTCTGAAGGCGTTTCTGCGGGCGTCACTGGGCATATTGAACAATGGAGAATGACGCTATCTGCTGCTATTTCTGTGTCCAATGCAAAAAGCACCCTTATGAGGTGCTTTTTGTTTTGTTGTCAGAATAGTAATACTGTTTTCAAATAGCATCAGCCAAGTGCTATGCCCCGTCAGGTAACGTTTCGCTCCCTGACTACTCTTTCTTTGATCGCTCCGCGATATAGGAACGTTTGAGGGATTTCATCCCCCAAACCCCTAGCCTGGAACCAGTCCCCAGCCCCCCACTTCGCTTCGCGCTTATAGCTCGTTTCTATCAGAGAATAGTATGGTCACTTGATGCCCATCTTCTCCACATATTCCTCCAGGCACCAGTCGTTAAAGGTCATCACCTGCGCGGCTTCCACGCCGACATAGCGGAAATGCCAGCTTTCGGCCAGAAAGCCCGTCTTGTCCTGCTTCTCCTCGGTGAAGCGGACGATAAAGCCGTATTCATAGCAGTGCTCGTGCAGCCACTTCTGCTGCGCGGTGCCGGAGAAGGAGACGCCGGGGACGGTGATGTCAAATGCCAGGCCGGTCATGTGCTCGCTGGCTCCGGCGGGGGCGACGGTCTGATATGTCGCCGAGAGACAGCGCTCCGTGCTCCAGGAGGGATTGTTCTTCCTGTACTTGGCCACGGACTGATCGACCAGCGCCTGCTGATCGCTGTACTTGCGATAGGCAGAGGAAACCTGCCAGTTGGTCACGCCGTCCTCGATGGCGTCCTCGAGCATGCGGCCCAGCGCCTTGGCCGCCGTGCGGTTGGCCATCGTGCCCTTGTACTTGACCTTGAGGACGTTCTCCGGGATCACGTCGGCGATCTGAACGAGATCCGTCGGCACGTAGTTCTTGTCGAGCTTGTTTTCACGGTTGACCAGGATCAGATAGTCCATCTCCGGCGCTTCGCTGGCGGAGAGCGCGCTGCCGCTGTAGAGCAGCGTCAGCGTCTGGCTGCCGGCGATGCCGTCCGCGCTCAGGCCATTGACAGCCTGAAACTGAATGACGGCGCTTTGCGTGCCGCTGCCGAAATCGCCGTCAGCTGCGCCGGAAAGATAGCCCAGCGCGATAAGCGCTTCCTGCATCCTGACGACGGAGGGACCGTTCGCGCCCTTTTTGAGCGTTGTGTAGGATTCCGGCGTGGGCATTGGTTCCGCTGTCGGCACAGGCGTAGGGGTAGGCGCAGGCGAGGGCGTCGGTTCGGGCGTCGGCGTTTCGGGAATGAGCTCCTTGCCGCCGTAGCCGTACTGCGCGCCGAAGGGTGCATAGACTGCCGGTGTGGGCGTGATGGTCGGCTCGGGCGTCGGCGTGGGTACGGGCGTCGGCGTGCCGGGCTCGGCGGTGGGCTCGAGCGCCGCGGGATCGACCTGCGGCATCAGGGATGTGGCGGCGACGCATAGGACGACGATCAGCACGACAGTCAGCGCGGCGAGCAGCACGCGGAGGATCGGGTTTTGAAGCGGCGCGTCAGAAGATTGGCGCGGCCGGCGGGAACGTTGGGGGTTCATGATTCCTCCTTTGGGATGATGGGACGGCGTCAATCGCCCTGATAGATCCAGCGGCCGGCGCTCATCAGCGCGCCCGCCCAGGCGCGAAGCTGCGCCGTGGCGGCGTCCAGCTGCGCGCGGTCCGTGACGGCGCAGGATCCGTCGGCGATGGCCTCGACGATCGCGTCGTTGATCCACTGGCCGTAGTGCAGCGTATCCTTGTAGTTGTTCAGGTCGAGCACCCAGTCCTCACGCGCGGCAAAGTCGTGAACGGTCACGTTGCTGCAGGCGCTGAGCGCGTCGTAGCACAGGCCGCGCAGGGTGAGCATGCTCTCCAGCGTGCCTTTGCTCTGCATGCTGGACCATTCCGCGGCGGAATAGGGCGGGAAGAAGAAGTCAAACTGCGTCTCGGGATGGTCGGCGACGAAGGGCAGAATGTGCGTGTTCAGATTGGCCAGCGCGGCGGACACATATCTGTCGGCGGGATAGACCTCCTGCGGCGCGGTGAACTGTGCGTTGTACAGCGCGGCGAGGCCGTATACGTCGCGCCCGGCCCAGCAGTACATGCTGTCGCGGATGGAGTCATCCTGCGTCTGGCCCCAGGTGCGCAGACAGCGCGGCAGGAAGGAGCCGAGCACGGAGCGGTTGAGCCAATACGCCGCGTCGTTGAATGGATTGTGGTCGTACAGGTACATCGGCACGTCGCTGCCGGTCTCGGTGAGGCCCGCGATCAGGGAATACACGTCCAGACCGTAGACGATGCGCCGCACGTCGTGCGTTTCAAACGCGAGGCTGAGCAGCAGCGCGTGGTTGTATGCGGTGCCGGCGGAGGTGCACAGCTTGATGAAGCGGCCGCCGAGCACCTCGTCCATCTGCGACGGCCGGAAGTTCTCCGTGACCGAGGTGCCGACGATGGCGCTGTCGTAATCGTAGCTGCGCACGATGCCGGCGTTGGCGTACACCTGCGTGGTGTTGTCAATGGGCGGCACATAGTGCGCGGCGAGGCGGTAGACCTGAAACGGATCGACCGCAATGACCAGCGCGCTGAGGAGGACGATTGCGCCCGTCAGCGCGGCAAGGCACAGGCAGGCCCAGGTTTTTCTTTTCATAGCCCTCAGAAATTGAAGTAGAGGAAGACACTGACATTGGAAAGGGACAGCGTCACATAGAGGATCAGCGCAACCGTGGAGAAGGCGTTGAGCAGCGTGGGCCTGAAGTCCATCGTCTTCTCATACGTGTTGCGCAGGCCCAGGCAGGCGAAGAGCGAGAGCGCATACCAGACCATCATGAAGATCGCGTTGTAGCCGGAGCGGAAGCCGCCGGGCAGCGCGAAGGCTGCGGTGATGGAGTCGCGGATCGGGCCGAAGTCCATCGCGAACATGGACTTGACGATCGCCAGCGCGTCGGCCATGCTCGTGGCGCGGAAGAAGACCCACGCGATGACCACGAAGCCAAACGTCAGCAGCCACTGCAGCGCCGGGTGCAGGGCGTCATATTGCTTGCGGAAGATGCGGTAGAGCACGCTGGCCGCGCCGTGCATCAGGCCCCAGAGCAGGAACAGCCAGCCCGCGCCGTGCCACAGGCCGCTGGCCAGGAAGACGATCATCAGGTTGACGCAGGTGCGCGCCATGCCTCTGCGGCTGCCGCCCAGCGGGAAGTAGATGTAGGTTGTCAGGAAGCGGGAGAGCGTGATGTGCCAGCGCTGCCAGAACTCGCGGATGCTCAGGGATTTGTAGGGGGAGTTGAAGTTGAGCGGGATTTTGATGTTGAACATCAGGCCCACGCCGGTGGCCACGTCGCAGTAGCCGGAGAAGTCGAAGTAGAGCTGGAGGGTGTAGCCGATGGCGACAAACCAGGCCTCGGCGGTGTTGAGGCTGAGCGCGTTGGCGAAGCCCTCCGTCACGGCAACGCCGAACGTATCGGCGATGATGACCTTCTTGAACAGGCCCAGCGCAAAGGCATACAGGCCCGGCGCGAAGTTGTCAAAGTTGAAGCGGCGGTTCTTCACGTCCGCGAACTGCGGCACAATTTCGCTGTGCAGCACGATCGGGCCGGCGACCAGCTGCGGGAAGAAGGTGACAAACAGCGCGTAGTCGAGAATCCTGTAGCGCGGCACCGTGCGGCGGTAGCTGTCGATCACATAGGAGAGCTGCTGGAAGGTGAAAAAGGAGATGCCCAGCGGCAGCGCGAGGTGATACAGGGAGAACTGCGTCCCAAAGGCGAGATTCAGGTTGGTCACGAAGAAGTCGTGGTACTTGAAATAGAACAGCACGCCGAGGTTCAGAAAAAGGCCCAGAAGCATCAGCGGCAGACGGACGGCCTTCCTTTCGCAGGAGAGCATCATCTGGCTGAGCGCATAGTTGACCAGAATGCTGCACACGATGATGGGTACATAGCTCGGGTTGTTGTAGCCGTAGAACACGAAAGACGCCAGCACCAGAAAGACCTTGTTGAGCTGGATGCGTTCGGGCAGCCTGCCCAGAAGGAAGTAGATGAGCAGCGTCAGCGGCAGGAAGGCGAGCATGAAGACGTAGGAATTAAACAGCATACAGGTTTCTCCTTTGTCATGTAAATCTTTTCACGCAGTTTCGTGCTCAGGCACAGGGCTTGGAGATTTACAGAACTTTGTCGGTGAAGGGCCGGCGTCATGCCGGTTTGCTCAGGGCAGGGGATTGAAGGAATCTGGCCAGGCGCCCAGCGTGCGCAGCTGCTCCACATGGGCAAGCAGCACGTCGGCGCTCGCCTTGATCTGATCGACGCTTGTGACGCGGCATTGATCCTGCGCAATCAGATCGACGATCTGCGCGTTGATATGGGCGCCGTAGTGCATGGGATCGATGTAGTGATCGAGGTTCAGGATCCAGTCGAGCTTGGCCTGAAAATCGTAGAAGCGGACGTTGTCATAGGCACACAGGCGCTCGAAGACGGCCTGCTTCTGCATCAGGTTGTCGTGAAGGCGGCCCTCCGCATAGAACGTGTACCAGTGCACCAGGGAATACGGCGGGAAAAAGAAGATGAACTGCGTGTCCGGATGGGCCTCGATGTAGGGGATGATGTTGTGCTCGACATTCAGCCTGAACTGCTGGGAGAGGGAGGGATGCGCTTCAAGGGGCGTCTGCTCCACCTCATCCGTCCGGAGGGTGACATCCCGGAACACGGCGTCCGCACCGAAGGCGTAGGTATCGCCCCAGGTGTACATGGTATCGCGCTGATCGGGATCGCTCTGGCCGAGGGTGCGCAGACACTTGGAAATGTATCTGGCCAAAATGCTCTGATTGAACCAGTACTGCACATCGTTGAAGAGATCGTCGTCATACAGATAGGTGGGCATTTCCGTCTTGGGCGCGGTATAGAAGAAGGAGAGCGAATCGAGGTCAAGGCCGTACAGGACGGTTCTGATCTCATGCGTGGAGAAGGCCATCTCCATCATCTGCTTGTGGTTGAACGCCGAACCGCCGTTGATGCAGAGCTTGACGAAGCGCCTGCCCAGCGCAGCATCCAGCTGGCTTGGCCTGAAGTTCTCGGTCATGGAGGAGCCGATGATGACGCTGTCATAGTCGTAGGATTTGGCGATGCCGGCGTTGGAATAGCTCTGCGTGCCGTTGTCAATCGGCGGAATGAAGGCCGTCGCCTTGTGATAGATTTCGAAGGGATCCACGAGGACGACCAGGGCGACAATCAGCGTGAGCGCGCAGACGAGGAGGGCCAGCGTCAGGCGCCCCCACAGGGATCGTGTCATAGAGATGCTCCTTTCAGATGAAGGCCGGTCACGGCGCAAAGAGCGCCGCAACGCGCTCAAGCAGCGCCTGATTGCTGCGCTCAATCTGCGTCATGTCCGTCACGCGGCACAGGCTGCCGTCCATGGCGTCGGCGATCGCATCGTTGACGCAGGCGATATAGTGCATCAGATCGTAGTACAGATCGTAATTCTCCGTCCAGTCAAAAAACGCCTGGAAGTCGTACAGCTCCACGTTGGGCTCCTCAAGCAGCGCCTCGGCCAGCAGGTTCCGCTGGGCGATGAGGGTGTCAAGATTGCCCTGTACCGCCTGATCCGCCCAGTACAGCAGGGAGTACGGAGGAAAGAAGACGGTGAACGTCGTGTCCCGATGCGCCGTGATGAAGGGCAGCAGGTTGTGCTCGTAGCTCAAAAGCGCCAGCTCCGTGCCGCGGGCGATGTCAGCCTGCTCGGGCATGGGCGAGGACAGATCGACCTGCGCGCGCAGGCTCGCTTCGCCGGGCATGTCCGGCGGCTGCCAGGCATACATCTGATCGCGGGACATGTCCTCGTCCGGCGTGCCGATGCGGGACAGCGCCTTGGGAATAGCGGAGAAGAGCACGCTCTGATTGAACCAGTACTGCACGTCATTGAGCAGATTGGCGTCGTACAGATAATCCGGCGTGACGGCCTTCTGGTTGTTGTAATAATAGGAGAAGGAGAAAAAGTCCAGCCCGTAGACCACGCGCTTCACGTCGTGCGTCCTGAAGGCGATCTCCATCATCTTGGCGTGATCCAGCGAGAGGCCCGCGTTCATGGAGAGCTTGACAAACCGTCCGCCCAGCGCGGCGTCGTATACGCTCGGCGTGCAGTTCTCGGTCATGGAGGAGCCGATGATGATGCTGTCGTAGGTATAGGACTTGGCGACGCCCGCGCCGCAGTACATCTGCGTTTCGCTCTCATAGGGCGGGTTGTAGAAGGCGGCACGGTGATAGATTTCGAACGGATCGACGATCACGACGAGCGCGACGATGCTCGCGAGCGAGAACGCGAGCAGCGACGCAGAGAGGATACACCAACGCTTTCGGGTCATGCCTGCCGATCCTTTCTTATTGAATGCCATCCGGGGATGAAATGAACAGCCCCAATCACTTTATTATACACGATACAGCTTTTCTTTGCAACCGAGCGGCGTTCAGGCAAAATACAGAAAAAGCCCTGTCCGGGCTTTTGGTTCAGCCGACCGAATCCTCGATCGGCGTATAAGGAACGTATTCCGGCACGACCATGGGCGCGGCGGAGGTCTGCGGCACGGGAGACGGCGTAGGCGTCGGGGTCGGCGCTGCGTTTGACGTGGGCAGGGGCGTTCCGGCGGCGTCCGGGACGGGCGCTGACTCGCCGCGGGAGAAAAGCAGGGCCTGCGTCTGCTTGCCGGCTGCGCCGTCCACGGTCAGGCCGTGGTCGCGCTGGAAGGCCTCTACGGCCTTGATGGTGCCGCCGTAGTAGCCGCCGGTGACGGTGCCGCTGTAATAGCCCAGCTCCGCAAGGCGCATCTGCAGCATGTACACGTCCTTGCCCTCGCGGCCGCGGGAGAGCGTGCGGTAGCTGGTTGGCCAGTTCTCCGGGCTGTAGACCGGCGTGGGCGTGGGGCTGGGCAGGTCGCGCTCGCGCAGGGTGTCGGGATCGAGCGGGCGCTTGAGCGTCATGGTGTACTCGGGGTCGTATTCGCCCTCGTAGACGGTGATGATCGTGCCCGCAGCGCAGTTGTCGTAGATCCACTTCGCATCGCAGACGTACAGGCGCACGCAGCCGTGCGACGCGCGCGTGCCCAGGGCGTTGTAGGACTTGACGGAGAGCGTGCGTTCATCCGCGGCGGAGTAGAGCACGGAGTGGAACGCGTTGGCGCCGTCGATGCGGGTGAGGTACTGCGCGTGGGAATCCCAGGTGGGGAAATAGCCCCAGCGGGCGCGCTTGCTGGGCATGATGGTCGTGCCCAGCGGCGTGGGGTTCTTCTTCGTGCCGGTGGAGCAGATCATCTCGCGCACGAGCACGGTGTATTCCCCGTTTTCGTCGTAGGTGTATGCGCGCACGATCTGGTTTGTCACATCGACCATCAGGGTATACCGGGTCGGCGTGGGCGTGGGTGAGGGGCGCGGCGTCGCGCCGGCGGGGACGGCGTCGCTTGAAAAGAGCAGCTCCTGCGTCTGCCGGCCGGCCACGCCGTCGGCAGTCAGGCCGTTGTGGGTCTGGAAGGCGCGCACGGCGCTGCGCGTCACCTTGTAGTAGCCGCCCGTGACCTTGGCGTCGTAAAAGCCCAGCTCCATCAGGCGGCTCTGCAGCTGCTCCACCAGCGCGCCGCTGTCGCCGTATTCGAGCTTCTGCGTAAAGACAAAGGATTCATCCGCCGGCGACAGGACGGATGCCTGCGGGACGGGCGTCTGCAAAGCGGGCGTCTGCGAAGGATAGGACTGGATGGGACGCCCGGTTTCCTCCGAGCTGCGTGTGTCCGTCTCGGCCGAGGGAATACCGGCGCCGTCCTGCGGCACGAAGCCGATCTCGCCGTCATCGTTCATGATGACCTTGCCGTTCTCGTCCTCAAAGAGGATCACTTCGCCCGGCGCCGCGCACGGCAGCAGGAGAAGGAGCAGAAGAAACAGGACAAGGCGCTTCATGGGTGTACCTCCTGACATGGAAAACGGAATTTCCGGGTTGACGGTTTCATGATAACACAGGCGGGCGCTTTCGGCAAGGCGCAGCGCGCCATGCGCGCTCCATGCCCAAACGGCTGCTGCGGCTGCGTGAGCTCCGGCGCGGCTTCCGACAGAGCAAAAAAGACCGGCTCTCCTGCGAGAGCCGGCCGGGAAAAGGAATACGGAAGGTTCTGATTTACTTGTCCAGGGTATCAACCTCGGTCGGCTGCGGGATGACGATGTCCAGCGTCAGCTCACGACCGTTGCGGTCAACCTTGACGGAGACGGTGTCGCCCGGGGTCTGCCTGGACTTGATCGCGTTCAGATCGTCGGCGGTGGTCACCTTTTCACCGGCGAACTCGGTGATGACGTCGCCCTTGGTCAGGCCGGCACGCTCGGCGGCGCTGAACTCGCTGACCTCGCGGATGTACACGCCGACTGGCATGGAGTACTGCTTGCTCATGTCCTCAGTGACCTCGATGATGGTGATGCCCAGCATGATCTGGCTGCCCTTGGTCTGCGCCTGCACGGACTCCGGATCGTTGATCATGGTGGTGACGAGCTCCTTGATGGCGTTGACCGGGATCGCATAGCCCATGCCCTCGATGGAGACGGAGGAGGACTTGGCGTAGACCAGGCCGATCACGTTGCCGTAGGAGTCAAACAGCGCGCCGCCGGAGTTGCCGGGGTTGATGGCCGCGTCGGTCTGGATGGCGTTGATGGTCACATCGTCGATGGTCAGCTCCTGCTCCTTCGCAGAGATGATGCCGGCGGTGACGGAGCCGTGCACGCTGCCCATCGGGTTGCCGATGGCCACGGCCAGCTCGCCGATTTCAAGCTGATCGCTGTCGCCGAAGACGGCGGCGTTCAGGCCCGTCGCGTCGATCTTGAGCACCGCGACGTCGTGGCTCTCGGAGGAGCCGATCAGCGTGGCCTCGTAGGTCTTCTCTTCGGCGCCTTCCTCCTCCGGCATGACATAGACGGTGATCTTGTCCGCGCCGGAGATCACGTGGTGGTTGGTCAGAATGTAGCCGTCCTCAGAGAGGATGATGCCGGAGCCGGCGCCGGTCTGCTTGTATTCGCGCTGATTGCCGCGGCCATTGCCCCGGCCGTAGTCATAGCCGTAGCCGAAGCCCGGGAACATGCCGCCGAACGGGTTGTAGTAGCCGGACTGATAGTCGTTGTAGACGACGGTGGTTTCCGTCTCGATGGCGACGACGGAGGTGCGGCACTTTTTGGCGATCTCGGTGATGGAGAGAGAATCGGCGTTGGACGCTGCTTCGATGATGGAGAAGTGCTTGTCCTTGCCTTCAGCCGCCGCGAAGGAGGCCATGGAAGCGGTCGCGATGAGGGCCACAGCAGCCGTCAGAGCGATCAGCCTGCGGAAAGAACGGATGGTACGCATAAAGATCAAATCTCCTTTCAGGGATGATGTTGGTGGGTTCTTTCGATGGTCCCTATTATACGCAGGGTCTGTGTAGGGAGCATGGAATTATTAAGGAAAGATTATTGAAAAATTGTGGCATGAGTGTGAAGGTCAGTCGCTGCCCCGCAGCGCGGCAAAGCCGAGCGCCAGCAGATCAAAGCCCGCGCGCATGAGCGGCGGCCTTCGCACGAGGCGCACGCCGCTGGTCATCAGCCCCACGCCGCAGCCGGCCGCGGGATCGGCGAACAGCTCGGCGCACATGCCGTAGGCCACGCCCTGATGGCCGACCGGGGAAAAGCCGGGAAACACGTCTGCCAGAAACGCGGCATTCAGCCCGCGCCCGGCGTGCGCGATGCCCGGCTCGCCGTCCTGACAGCGGCGCATCAGGTGAAGCGAACCGGGTGAAAGCACGCCCAGGCCGTCCCTGGAGGCGAGCAGGCGGATCAGCCGGGCCATGCCGGCGCTGTCGGTGATCATCCGCCCGGCGGCGATGAGGTAATCGCGCTCGGGATCAAAGGGCTCCGGCGGACGGGCGGCGAGCCTGGCCGCGTCGTACCTGAGCCGGGGTGGGAAGGGGCCGCGCACGCTGTAGCCGTCGGCCAGGTCGTCCGCAGGAAGAATGCGCCGGGGATCGTAGCTGGCGCGAATGCCGAGCGGGGCAAACACGCGCGCCTGCAGGATGTCGTCAAACGGCTGGCCCGCCGTGCGCTCGATGATAACGCCCGCCGCGCCTGCGCCGAGGTTGCTGTATGCAAAGGAGGCGCCGGGCACGCGGTCCGCCCAGCTTTCGGGCGCTGTGAGCAGCTCGCGCAGCGTGCAGCCGCTCTCCATGCCGCGCGTGCCGTAGGGGCCGCTGTCGGTGAGACCGGCGGTGTGCGTGAGCAGCATGCGCAGCGTCACCGGCGCATCCGGGGCGCGCGGGCTGCGCACGGTGTAGCCCAGATACGCGGAGATGTCGCGGTCAAGCTCGAGCAGGCCGCTCTCTGCGAGCGAGAGCGCCGCAAAGCTCATCACCAGCTTGGAGACGGACGCGACGCGGAAGCAGGTGCTTTCCGTCACGGGCATCCTGGGCTTCAGCCGCGCATGGCCGAAGCAGAACACATCGTCCGCTCCGCCGGGGCCGCAGAGCACCAGAGAAGCGCCGACCGCGCGGTTTTGGCGCAGGATGGCGGACGCCTGCGCCTGTACGATCCGCCGGCTTTCCTCGGTGAGCGCGCCGCCGGCGCGGCGGCTGAGCGGCGGGAGATTCCGGGCGATGTATTGCGCGCGCCGCCGCAGGACAGAGAGTTCGTCTCTTGTCGGATTCTTCATGGGATGCCTCCGAATGACAGGGGTTTGAGCGTATTGTATAGCGCCGTGCGGGAGTTTGTCAATCAAGAATGGAATTCGCACACTTTCGTCTTGCAATGCTGCGCCGGAAGAAGTATAATGTTTAACATAAATTTTACATTGACTGTCTGGAATGTATAACAATGTGCCGTGACAAGTTGGCACATTTGCGAAAAGAATGGAGGAGGTTCCCAGGATGGAAGGTATTGCAGATGTGATGAGCGGCATGGGCCTGTTCGGGCGCGGCATGAGCATCGGCACGCTGCTTCTGCGTATCAGCGCGGCGGTGTTCATCGGCGCGATGATCGGCATCGACCGCGAGATCAAGAACCGGCCCGCAGGCATGCGCACGCATGTGCTGGTGTGCGTGGGCGCGGCGCTGGTGTCGCTGATGGAGCAGCAGTCCGTGGCGGCGGTTTTGGCGATGGGCAGCGGCGCGCCGATCAATGTGAGCGTCGGACGCATCACCTCGACGGTTGTCTCCGGCGTGGGCTTCCTGGGCGCGGGCACGATCTTCATGTCCGAGCACAAGATCTCCGGCCTGACGACGGCGGCCTCGCTGTGGTGTACGGCGTGCATCGGCCTGGCGGTGGGCTCCGGCTTCATCGCGATGGCCTTGATGGCGGGTGTGATCGTGCTCGTCATCCTGCGGATGATGCAGAAGATCATCCACGTGCATACGCTCAAGAAGCTGGAGGTACAGTTTGTGCACCGTCAGGAGACGCTGGCCTTCCTCAGCGACTACTTCGCGCAGAAGGGCTGCGGCATTCTGGACGTGGACTTCCATGCGGAGACCCGGCCGGAGGGCAACCTCTACACGAACATGTACACGCTGACGATGCCCAACCGCATCAGCTATGTGGACATCATCGAGACGCTGTCCGAGCATCCGAACATTCGCCGCGTGCGCACGAGGAACCTGTGAGCGCCCCGCGCGTGACGAAGAAGCACAGCAGCAGCGAGAGCACGTCGCTCACGCTCTGGCACAGGATCAGCCCGGATAGACCCATCAGGCGCGGCAGCAGGAGCAAAAGCGGGATGAACACGAAGCCCTGACGGCTGGCGGCGACCAGGCTGGCGCGCACGGTGAGGCCGAGCGCCTGGGTGAGCATGTTCATCATGATGACCGCGCCCTGCGCAAAGAAGACGGCGCTCTGCGCGCGCAGGGCAGCGCTGGCAACAGCGAGCACGTCCTCCTCCGGGCCAAAAAGCGCGAGCAGCGGCCTGGCAAAGCAAAACACCGCCGCGCCGGTGATCAGCAGCGCGAAAACCGTACAGCGCAGGCAGAAGCGGTAGGCCGAGCGGACGCGCTGCATGTCGCCCGCGCCGAAGGCGACGCCGCACACGGGCTGAAAGCCCTGACCAAAGCCGATCACGGCGGAGGAGACGAGCGCCGCAGCGCGCACGCAGAGCCCCATCCCGGCCAGCGCCGCCGCGCCGAAGGACGCGCTCTGGCGCGTGAGCAGGATGGAGGAGACGCTCATCAGCCCCTGGCGCAGCAGCGTCGGCAGGCCGGAACGCATGATGTCCCGGTAGACGCGCATGCGCAGGTCGATCCCCCTGACGTGGGGACGCACGAGGCGCTTTTCCCGCAGCATGGCGAAGACGAGGAGGACAAGCGTGACGCCCTCGCGCGCGAGCATCGAGATGCCGCCGCCGTGGACGCCCAGGTTCAGCGCGCGCACGAGCAGAAGCTCGAGCGGAATGCCCACGGCCGCACCGGCTAAAAAGGCGAGCATGTTGGGGACCGTCTTTCCCTGCGCGCGCAAAAGGCTGGAGAGCACGAGGCTGGCGCACAGCGGCGGGCCGCTGGCCAGCACATAGCGCGCGTAGGCCGCGGCGGCGGGGACGATCTCCTCCGGACTGCCCAGCAGGCGCACGAGCGGCGCGGCCAGAAGCGCGCCCGGCACGCACAAAAGCAGCGCCAGCGCCAGCGCGGTCAGCATCGCCGTCGATGCGGCGGCATAGGAGGCGGGCTTGTCCCCGCGGCCCAGGCTGCGGCTGACAAAGCTGCCCGCGCCCATGCCCAGCGTGAAGCCGAGCGTCTGGATGAGCGTGAGCAGCGAGAAGCCAACGGAAACGGCGGCGGAGAGCTGCGTATTTCCCCGGGAAAGGAGCAGCGCGTCCACGAGCGTGCACAGCGAGGAGGCGAGCATGCCGGCCATGCCGGGCAGCGAAAGGCGCAGGATCAGCGGTGCGACAGGGCCGGCGAGCAGATCGCCGGCAATTTGTTTTTTCATGGCCGCCTCCTGATGAATGGAAAAATTTGGTTTGACAGCGGCGCGGGAATAGCGTATCATATCGGCGTGACACACAACCAGTGTGCACGCAGAGACGGCGGACTATCCGCAGGACTTTGACAGAGGGAGGAAATCCATGCTCATAGGTGCGCTTGAGGCCGGCGGCACGAACATGACCGCCTCGATTGGCAACCCGCAGCGCGGCGTAATGCAGCGCGCCAGCTTCCCGACCGCTGCGCCGGAGACGACGATCCCGCAGATCGTGGAGTTTATCAGGGCGTTTGACGTGAAGGCGCTGGGCATCGGCTCGTTTGGCCCGCTGGATCTGAATCCGGCCTCGCCGACATATGGCAGCATCACCGGCACGCCGAAGAAGGAATGGCAGGGCTACCCGATTCTGTCGGTGCTCAAGCAGGCGCTGGGGGTACCCACGGCGATTGACACGGCGTCCAACGTCTCCGCGCTGGCTGAAAATCGCATGGGCGCGGGACAGGGAACGCAGAATATGCTCTACCTCACGGTGGGCGCGGGCATCGGCGGCGGCATCCTCATCGGCGGACAGCCGGTGCATGGGCTGGTGCACCCGGAGCTGGGTCACATGCTGATCGCCCCGATGGAGGGCGACCCGATGGAAAGCGGCGTGTGCCCGTTCCACCGGCACTGCCTGGAGGGCCTGGCCAGCGGCCCAGCGATGGAAAAGCGCTGGGGACTGCCGGCCAAGCTGATGACGGACGATCATCCGGCCTGGGCGCTGGAGGCGCAGTATCTGGCGCAGATGTGCGCAAACGTCATCGTGACGGTTTCGCCGGAGATCATTGTGCTGGGCGGCGAGGTGATGCAGACGCATCCCGCGCTGTATCCGATGATCCGCGAGGAAACGCTGCGGCTGCTGAACGGCTACGTCGGCTCGCAGAAGATCACGCCGGAGGGCATGGCGGCCTACATCGTGCCGCCGAAGCTGGGCATGAACGCGGGCGTGACCGGCGCGCTGCTGCTGGGCGCGCAGGCGCTGGAGGCGGAAACCCGAAAGGGCAACGAGTAAGCGCGCGAAGCGAAGAAGGGGTCTGGGGACTGGTCCCCAGGCTAGGGGGTTGGGGGATGAAATCCCCCAACGTCTCCATATCGCGAAGCGATCAAAGAAAAGCAGTCAGGGAGCGAAGCGTTACCTGACGGCCGGTTATTGCATGGCCGATTTTATTTGAGAGTAGTATAAAAACGCAAAAACATAAGAAGATCCTTCCCGGACTTGCACCGGCGAAGGATCTTCTTCTATAATATTCACTTCTATCTGCTTATTGTCTCACATACCATATCGACACGGCGAACAGCGCGAGCACCAGCAGAGCCAGAAACGGCGCGATGCGGTCAAACAGGTTGCGCGCGTCGTGGATGGCGTTTTCCACATCCACGCTGCGCACGGCGAAGCGCTCATAGATGCGGTCGCTGAGCAGCGCCGCTTCGTCCTCCGTCATCGCCATGGAGGCCAGCGCGTCCTGCCAGCCGGGGATGCCGGGATCGGCGCAGAGCCTTTTCGCCTGCTGCGCGCGCACGCCGAGCATCCCGGCAATCTCGTCCTGCGTGAAGCCGAATTGCAAAAGCGCCAGCGCGGCCTGCCGCCTGAAGGGAAGGCGGAAAAGGGCGACGAGCGCGTCGGTAACGGGGAAGGGCAACGCCGTCTGCGCCAGCCTTTTGCGGCCGGGACGCCGGCGCATCTTCTTGAGATAGTAATCGTCGCACAGGCGAACGGCGCTCCTGAACAGGAGCATTCTCGCATCTTCCTCGCCGATCTCGTGATTCTTTGCGCCGCCCAGGCGCAGAAAGGTCTGGAAGGCCACGTCCTGCGCATCGGCGCGATTTTGGACGAGCAGGGTGCACAGGGCGCCGACGGAGGCGCTCCATTTCTCAAAATACGCGTCAAAATGGGTACAGATCTGCGACATTCGGTCTTTATCCTCCAACTCTATGCATGAATCGCGGCCAAATATTCAAACTTTGGGACAAAAAAGAATTATCTGAAAAACAGACTTGCAAAGCAGCTGCCGCTGTGCTATAATGCATTATATCACGACGAAATGGGGTTGGCAAGGAAGCCGCGCTGACCCGTTTTCGTCCAATTCGTATTCTTTTATACAAGGAGGAAGCCCCATGAAAAACCGTCTTCTTGCATGGCTGCTTTGCCTGGCGATGCTCCTGACCATCGGCGCCGTTGCCGTGGCCGAGACCAACCCGAACGCGGGCCTGGGCTACTACCCGGGCACTTCCGCTGCCGGTTCCATCGCCGTGGAGTGCTCCACGATGTCCGTGATGAACCCGATCAAGATGACCTACAACACTGAGCTGGGCATCGCCCGTCACACCCAGGACTGCCTGGTCAAGCTCAGCCCGGTGGACAACCAGATCATTCCGGCTGCTGCCGAGAGCTGGGAGTCTTCCGCGGATGGCCTCACCTGGACCTTCCACCTGCGTCCGGGCATGAAGTGGGTCAACTCCAAGGGCGAGGTCGTCGGCGACGTGACCGCCAAGGACTTCGTGTTCGGCTGGAGCGAGCTGCTCAACCCGGCCAACGCCTGTGAGTACTACGCCTTCGCCGCGGTCTTCAAGAACGCGCAGGCCTACTACGACTACGCCTCCGGCGTTCCGGGCGCTCCGGAAGTCAAGCTCGAGGACGTCGGCTTCAAGGCTGTGGATGACCTGACCCTCGTGTGCGAGCTGGAGAACGTGCTGCCGTACTTCCTGCAGTACGTCAAGTTCGAGGTCATGAGCCCGATCTATGAGCCGTACTACACCGAGGTCGGCGCCGACAACTACGGCACCTCCCCGGATACCATGCTCTACTGCGGCCCGTTCTACATGACCGACTGGGTCCTGGAGAACAAGATCACCACCGTCAAGAACCCCTACTGGTGGGATGCGGCGAACGTCGAGCTCGATGCGATCAACTGGATCAAGTACATCGACACCAACGCGAAGATGAACGCCTTCCAGGGCGGCGAGGTTGACCTGATCGACGTGACCGGCGACCAGCGCCAGATGTTCACGGCTGAGGGCTTCAAGGTCTCCAACTACATCGGCGGCTACAGCTTCTACCTCTACTGCACGCAGGACGATCCGGCCCGTGACATCTCCAACAAGAACCTGCGCAAGGCCATCAGCTATGCGCTTGACCGCGAGCAGCTGATCAACACCGTCTTCAAGAACGATTCCGAGCCGGCCCCGACCTTCGCGCTGGGCATCTCCGGCGTGAACACCGAGACCTTCTCTGAGGCTATCCTGGCTGCCAACGGCGGCGAGCGCCTCTACCCGGTCAACGCTGACGTCGAGAAGGCGCAGGAGTATCTGGCCCTCGCCCTCGAGGAACTGGGCAAGACCGTCGATCAGATCGACATCACCTTCATGGTTTCCGAAGGCACCCAGAACGAGCTGTACAACCAGGTCATGCAGGAGCAGCTGCGCAAGAACCTGGGCATCGAGGCCAAGCTTGAGGTTCTGACCATCACCGAGGCCCGCGCCCGCCGCAACGCGCACAACTACGATCTGTTCGCCGGCGGCTGGGGCCCGGACTACAACGATCCGATGACCGACCTCGATCTGTGGACCACCAACAACGGCAACAACCACACCGGCTACTCCAGCAAGAAGTACGACGCGCTGATCGCGCTGGCGATGGTGGAGACCGACATGGTGGAGCGCGAGCAGATCTTCGTCAAGTGCGAGAAGCTCCTGGCGGAGGATATGCCGATCATCCCGACCTACTGGCGCCATGAGGACTATGTGGTCTCCGAGAAGATGGTTGAGGGCTATGCCCGCCTGCCGTTCCAGAGCTACAACCTCATCTACACCAAGCTGGCCAAGTGATCCTCTGATCTGAGTAATCCAGATTGAAAAAATGCGGCATGGGGCTTCCCCGTGCCGCTTTTTTTCCTGACTGGGCGGAATTTTGCAGGAATATCCATTGACATCCGTCAAAAAATCCGTAATAATGTAGGAATAATATCTTATGCAGACAGAAGGAGGAAATGCATTGGCTCGCTATGTCATCAAGCGTCTGGTTTATGCCGTTCTGACGCTCTTCGTGCTCATCACGCTGGTGTTCTTCATGATGCGCATGCTGCCCGGCGATCCGTTCCTCGGTGAGAAGGCCATCTCTCCGACGGCGCTGGCCAACATGAACGCCAAGTATGGCCTGGACAAGCCCGTCTTTATTCAGTATCTCATGTACATGGGCAACTGCCTGACGGGCGACCTGGGCATGTCCATCACCTATAACCGCCCCGTGATGGAGATCGTCTCGGAGTCCTTCCTGGTCTCCGCTGACCTGGGTATTCGTGCGCTGATCTTCGCAACCATCGCCGGCATTCTGCTGGGCGCCGTCGCCGCCATCAAGCGCGGCACGGTGTGGGATTCCCTGTCCATGTTCATCGCCATGATCGGCGTCTCCGTGCCCAGCTTCATCCTGGGCGCCGTGCTCCAGTACTTCCTGGGCCTGCAGCTGCGCAAGGTGCTGGGCATGAACATCTTCCCGATTCAGGGCTGGGGTACCTTCAAGCACACGCTGCTGCCGGCGTTCGCGCTGGGCCTTGGCTCTCTGGCGACGGTCTCCCGACTGATGCGCACCAGCATGCTGGACGTGCTCAGCTCCGATTACATCAAGACCGCCCGCTCCAAGGGCCTCTCCCAGAGCCAGATCCTGTGGCGCCATGCGCTGCGCAACGCGGTCATGCCGGTCGTCACGATCATGGGCCCGACGGTCGCGTCCGTTCTGACCGGCACGTTCGTCATCGAGAGCATCTTCAACATCCCCGGCCTGGGCAAGTACTTCGTCACCAGCATCAAGGACCTGGACTACACGATGATCGGCGGTACGGTCGTCTTCTACGGCGCGCTGCTGATCGTCTGTACGCTGGTGGTCGACCTGCTCTACGGCCTCATCGACCCGCGCGTCAAGCTGGAGGATTAAGGTATGGAACACATTGACAAGTCCCGCTTCGCCCATGTCGGCGAAAGCGCTCACGATCGTGAGGCCATTGCCCGTCCCAGCCTGACCTTCACGCAGGACGCCATGCGCCGCCTGGCCAAGAACAGGGTCGCCCTCGTGTGCGTCGTGCTGATCGTGCTGCTGTCGCTGATGTCCGCGTTCGCGCCGATCTTCTCTCCGTTTGACTACCGCGAGCAGCACTACGGCCACACCAACGCGCCGATGTTCTCCGTCTGCGACGACGAGAGCAGCGCGGGCTATGGCCACATGCACCTGTTCGGCACCGATACGCTGGGCCGCGACTTGTACACCCGTATCTGGATGGGCGGCCGCGTCTCCCTGATCATCGCCGTGACCACCGCCATCGTTGACCTGATCGTCGGCTGCATCTACGGCGGCATCTCCGGCTACTTCGGCGGCACGCTGGACATCATCATGATGCGTCTGCTGGAGATCATCAACGGCATTCCGTACCTGATCATCGTCATCCTGCTGATGATGGTGCTCGAGCCGGGCATGATGACCATCATCATCGCGTATTCCACTGTCGGCTGGATTCCGATGGCGCGCCTGGTGCGCGGCCAGGTGGTCGCGCTCAAACAGCAGGAGTATATCGCGGCGGCGGAGGCCATGGGCGCAAAGCCTGCGCGCATCATCCTCAAGCACCTGCTGCCCAACACGCTGTCCGTCGTCATCGTCCGTGTGACGCTGGCCATCCCGAACGCTATCTTCTCGGAAGCGTACCTGAGCTACATCGGCCTGGGCATCCCGCTGCCCAAGTGCTCCTGGGGCTCCCTGGCCCAGCTGGGCATCCAGAACTTCCGCATGTATCCCTGGCAGCTGCTGATCCCGGCGATCTGCATCAGCCTGACGATGCTGGCGTTCAACATGTTCGGCGACGGCCTGCGCGACGCCTTCGACCCGAAGCTGAGGAGGTAATTTCGACATGGCAGAGAGAGTTCTTACCATTGAAGGCCTGCGCGTGTCGTTTGACACCTACGCAGGCGAGGTACAGGCCGTCCGCGGCGTGACGCTGCACGTGGACGAGGGCGAGGTGCTCGCCATCGTCGGTGAGTCCGGCTGCGGCAAGTCCGTGACCGCGCAGACCATCATGAAGCTCAACCCGATGCCGCCCGCCAGAATCGTTGACGGTTCGATCAATCTGGCCGGCCACGACATCGTGAAGGCGAGCGACAAGGAAATGCAGAAGATCCGCGGCAATGAGGTCGCCATGATCTTCCAGGACCCGATGACCTGCATGAACCCGACCACCCAGGTCGGCAAGCAGATTGTCGAATCCCTCAAGCTGCACAAGCACCTGAGCGGCGCCGAGGCCAAGGCGGAGGCCATCCGCTGCCTGGAGCAGGTGCGCATCCCGAACCCGGAGGAGCGCGCCAAGCAGTATCCCCACGAGTTCTCCGGCGGCATGCGCCAGCGCGCGATGATCGCCATGGCGCTTTCCTGCAACCCGAAGCTGCTCATCGCCGACGAGCCGACCACCGCGCTGGACGTGACCATCCAGGCGCAGATCATGGAGCTGCTCGCCGAGCTCAAGGACAAGATCAACACCGCGATCATCCTGATCACGCATGACCTGGGCGTCGTCGCCGGCATTGCCGACCGCGTGGCCGTCATGTACGCGGGCAAGGTCGTGGAGACCGGCACCACTGACGAGATCTTCTACGAGCACAAGCATCCCTACACCGAGGCGCTGCTGCACTCCCTGCCGTCCACTGACCAGGGCAAGCGCGAGCCGCTGATGTCCATCCCGGGCACCCCGCCGGATCTGCTGGCCCCGCCGAAGGGCTGCGGCTTCGCGGCGCGCTGCCGTCACTGCATGCAGATCTGCAAGGAGGAGCAGCCGCCCGAGTTCGAGCTGAGCGCCGGCCACAAGGCCAGCTGCTGGCTGCTGCATCCCGACTGCCCGAGCGCTGAAGAAAGGGGGGCGAAGTGATGACAAACGAAGTTCTCGTTCAGGCACAGGACCTGTGCAAGTACTTCAAGATCGGCGGCGGCCGCATGCTGCACGCCGTGGAGGGCGTGAACCTCGAGATCCATCGCGGCGAGACCCTCGGTCTGGTCGGCGAGTCCGGCTGCGGCAAGTCCACGCTGGGCCGCACGCTGATGGGCATCTACAAGCCGACGAAGGGCAAGCTGCTCTACGACGGCAAGGAGGTCGATCTGAGCAAGAAGAAGGAGCGCTTCGCGTTCGCCAAGAAGGCGCAGATCATCTTCCAGGATCCGTATGCGTCCCTGGATCCGCGCATGACCGTCGGCTCCATCATCGCCGAGGGCATGGAGATCCACGGCATGTATGACGAGAAGCGCCGCCGCGAGCGCGTGGCCGAGCTGCTGGACATCGTCGGCCTCAACCGCGAGCACGCCAACCGCTTCCCGCACGAGTTCTCCGGCGGCCAGCGTCAGCGCATCGGCATCGCCCGCGCGCTGGCGATTGAACCGGAGTTCATCGTCTGCGACGAGCCGATCTCCGCGCTGGACGTGTCCATTCAGGCGCAGGTCATCAACCTGCTGCACGAGCTGCAGGAGAAGATGGGCCTGACCTACCTGTTCATCGCGCACGACCTGAACATCGTCAAGTACATCTCCGACCGCATCGCGGTCATGTACCTGGGCAGCGTCGTGGAGCTGGCCGCGAGCGACGAGCTCTACGCCAACACGCTGCACCCGTACTCGAAGGCCCTGCTCTCCGCCGTGCCGATCCCCGATCCGCACAAGGAGGCGCAGAAGCAGCGCCAGATCATCGACGGCGACGTGCCCAGCCCGATCAACAAGCCGAAGGGCTGCGCGTTCTCCAGCCGCTGCCCGCTGGCCTGCGACAAGTGCCGCGAGGCCGCGCCGCAGCTGCGCGAGGCCGCGCCGGGTCACTATGTGGCCTGCCATCTGGTGTAAACAAGGTTTTGGCCCCTTTCCGAGCCCTCTTCCGCCGGAAAGGGGTTCTTTTTGTTCTATGATCCGGACACATGAAGGGAATACAACAAAAAGCGTGCATTTTCCGGCTGTTTGGGTGAAGAACATTCATGCGTCTGTTAAAAAATGCACAGCAAAATCAGGTAAATTGCAGTTTCCCTCTTGCGCGCTAAAGCGATAAATGCTATAATCGCAGATGTATTCGTATTTGCCCGGTGCGGCGGATGCGAAGCGGATTCACCTTTTCACATTCCACGTCCCGCGGAATGCTGCAATAGGAATAATGTATTTGGAGGGAATCCCATGAAAAAGCTGCTTTGTCTGGCTCTGGCCCTCGTGCTCTGTCTGGCTCTGGCCTGCGGCGCCGTCGCCGAGGAGAACTGGAAGATCGCGGTTCTGACCGGCACCACCTCTCAGGGTGAGGAAGAAGTCCGCGCGGCTGAGCGTGCCATCGCCACCTATGGCGAAGACCACATCATCCACGACACCTATCCGGACAACTTCGCTTCCGAGACCGAGACCACCATTTCCAAGCTGGTGTCCTTCGCCTCTGATCCGGACGTCAAGGCCATCGTGATGTGCCAGGCTGTTCCGGGCGCGAAGGCCGGTTTTGACAAGATCCGCGAAATGCGCGACGACATCCTGCTGATCGCCGGCGTGCCGCAGGAGGATCCGGACGTCATCACCGCCGCCGCGGACATCGTGCTCTACTCTGACGAACCGCGCCAGGGCGACACCATCATCGAGACCTGCGCCAACTGGGGCGTTGAGGTGTTCGTGCACTACTCCTTCCCGCGCCACCTGGCGATGGAGACCATCGCTGCCCGCAAGGCCCTCTTCGAGGCCAACTGCGAGGCGCTGGGCATCCAGTATGTTGAAGCCACCGCTCCGGACCCGACCGGCGATGCCGGCGTCTCTGGCGCGCAGCAGTTCATCCTTGAGGATGTGCCGCTGAAGATGGAAGAGTTCGCGGGCAAGAAGGTCGCCTTCTTCTCCACCAACTGCGCGATGCAGGAGCCGCTGCAGACCGCTGTTCTGGCCCAGCCGAACGCCTACTATCCGCAGCCGTGCTGCCCGTCCCCGTACCATGCCTTCCCGGCCGCGCTGGGCCTCGAGTCCCTGCAGGTCGGCGGCGATGACACCGACGCGCTCAAGCAGATCGCTGCGAAGCTGTCCGAGCATGACGCTGTGGGCCGCTTCTCTACCTGGCCGACTCCGGTCAACATGGCCATCATCGACGTGGGCACCGCGTATGCGAAGGCCTACATCGATGGCACCGTGGGCAAGAACGACGCCGCGAAGATCGCTGAGCTGTTCGAGGCTGCCGCTCCGGGCGCTGTGCTGGCGAACTACACCGACGCCAACGGCACCACCTACGACAACTACTACACCATCCTGCTGGGCGCTGTTGATTTCAACGATTACCTCGAGTAATCAATTCAGCCCGCATAAGGCGTAAATGTAAGCCGACCCGCCTCTTCTGGTGAGGCGGGTCGCTTTTCAATTTGATCAAGGAGGAATACATTTGGCCGCGGAGTACATTCTGGAGATGAAGAACATCACCAAGCGCTACGGCGAAAACAAGGTGCTGTCCGACGTCTCCCTCAAGATCCGGGCCGGCGAGATCAATGCGCTGCTGGGCGAAAACGGCGCAGGCAAGAGGACGCTGATGAACGTGCTCTTTGGCATGCCCGTCATTCACGCGACCGGCGGCTTTGAAGGCGAAGTGCTGATTGATGGTCAGCCGACGACGATCGCCTCGCCGCACGACGCGATGCTCAAGGGCATCGGCATGGTTCACCAGGAGTTCATGCTGCTGCCGGGCTTCACCATCACCGAAAACATCAAGCTCAACCGCGAAATCACCCATCCGAGTCTGCTGTCCCGCGTCTTTGGCAAGAATCTGGAAACGTTGGATATGGCCGCCATGTCCCAGGATGCCCGCAGGGCGCTGGACAGCGTGGGCATGTCCATTGACGAATATACGCTGGTGAAGGGCCTGCCGGTCGGCTACATGCAGTTTGTCGAGATCGCCCGCGAGATCGACAAGACGGGCGTGAAGCTGCTGGTGTTTGACGAGCCGACGGCGGTGCTGACCGAGTCGGAGGCGGCGCAGCTGCTGCGCGTGATGAAGAGCATCGCGCAGAAGGGCATCGCCATCATCTTCATCACCCACCGTCTGGACGAGGTGATCGAGGCGGCGGACGGCGTGACCATCCTGCGCGACGGCAAGTTCGTCTGCGATACGCGCACGGCGGACACCAACGTGACCCAGCTGGCGGAGCTGATGATCGGACGCAAGGGCGAGTCCGCTTTCGTCACCGCCGAACCGCGCGAGTTCCCGGAGGATACGCCGCTGGCGCTCAAGATCCGCCATCTGGCGGTGGACATGCCGGGCGAGCAGGTCAAGGACGTCTCTCTGGACATCCGCGAGGGCGAGATCTTCGGCATCGGCGGCCTGGCCGGACAGGGCAAGGTCGGCATCCCGAATGGCATCATGGGCGTGTATGACGCGGAGGGCGACGTGGAGCTCTTCGGCCAGCCGGTCAAGCTCAACGACGCGCACGACGCGCTGCGCAGCGGCATGGCGATGGTCTCCGAGGATCGCCGCGGCGTGGGCCTGCTGCTGGGCGAGAGCATCGAGGACAACATCGTCTTCAACGCCATGCAGGTCAATGGCGACTTCACCAAGTCCCTGCTGGGCGCCAGGCTCAAGGACAGCAGGAAGATCCGTGAGCATGCAAACGAGATGATCAAGGAGCTGGATATCCGCTGCTTCGGCGCGGTGCAGCACACCGGCACGCTGTCCGGCGGCAACCAGCAGAAGGTCTGCATTGCGCGCGCGCTGACGATGAATCCGAAGCTGATCTTCGTCTCCGAGCCGACCCGCGGCATCGACATCGGCGCCAAGAAGCTGGTGCTCGAGACGCTGGTCAAGCTCAACCGTGAGAAGGGCATGACCGTCGTGATGGTCTCCTCCGAGCTGATGGAGCTGCGTTCCATTTGCGACCGCATCGCCATCGTCGCCGAGGGCGAGGTTGTCGATATTCTGCCGGTGAACAGCCCCGACGCGGACTTCGGTCTGGCGATGTCGGGCATCAAGCCGGGCAGTTCTTCCGGGAAGGAGGCGTAACGAATGCAGAGAGTGAATGTGAGCATGAAGCAGCTGATCGCATGCGTGC
This sequence comes from uncultured Clostridia bacterium, assembly GCA_945948915.1. Lineage (GTDB taxonomy): Bacteria > Bacillota > Clostridia > Christensenellales > Aristaeellaceae > Ventricola. Next base: position 28,424 of record CAMFCQ010000019.1, read on the forward strand.
TGATCGTTGCGCTTGCGCTCGTGCTGGGCATTGTGGGCGTTTACGGCCTGAGCTGCCGGGGCGCCGATTCCGGCGTGAAGCTGCTGCAGGACATGCGCCTGCAGGCTGTCCTGAACACAGCGGGCACCGGCGCGGTGGACGCGTACGTGGCCGCTGAGAAGCAGGCCGCGACGAAGGCCGCGCGCGAAGCCGGCGGCGGCATGAAGGAAGTGCGCGAGGCGACCGCGAAGGCGGAAACCGAGGCGCGCGCCAGGGCCGAGGAGCTTGGCATCGGCGAGGTCGATCTGTCCGAGGTGGACACGACGGCGCTGGGCACCGCGCTGAGTGTCATGGTGGCCGCGCAGGAGGCGTACTACGCTGAGGAGGCCCGCGCGCAGGAGGCGTACATCGCGCAGAACAAGGACGCGATTACGGTGACGGACGAGTCTGAGGCGGCCGAGGACGCCGAAGGCGACGCGGCGATGGAAGAGACCATCGACCTGTCCGGCTTCGTGGCGACGGAGGAGATGAACCGCCTGTCCGCTGAGGTGGACGAGGCGTATCTCGCACTGTGCGAGGAGATCAAGGTGATCTTCCCGGCGCTGACGGATGACATTCTCGCGTCCCTGAAGAGCACCATCACTGGCGTGATGGCGGCCTCGGGCGACACCTTCGAAAGCTGCTATGACCGCGCTGTGGCGTCCAGCGGCATGAACCCGGGCGCGTTCGGCGTGATCCTGCGCCAGGCGCGCACCTTCGCGCTGACGGCTGTGGGCCTGATCGTGCTGGCGCTGGTGGTGTTCTTCTATGCGCCGCTGGTCAAGAAGATGGGCGTGCCGCGTCTGATCATCGGCATGTTCTTCCTGCTGCTGTGCCTGCTGGCGCTGATCCTGAACCTGTCCCTGACCAGCCAGCTGGGCAACACGCTGGTGCGTCTGGGCATGAACGGCGTGCTGGTGCTGTCCATGCTGCCGGGCATCCAGTGCGGCATCAGCCTGAACCTGGGCATGCCCATCGGCATCATCGGCGGCCTGATCGGCGGCCTGCTGTGCATTGAGCTGGGCATGAGCGGCATCGTCGGCTTCCTGTTCGCGTGCATGGTCGGCCTGATGATCTCCGCAGTGACCGGCTATTTCTACGGCCAGCTGCTCAACCGTCTCAAGGGTGACGAGATGAGCGTCACGACGTACGTCGGCTTCTCCATCGTCTCCCTCATGTGCATCGGCTGGCTGGTGCTCCCGTTCAAGAGCCCGATCATGAAGTGGCCGCTGGGCAACGGCCTGCGCACCACGATCGGCCTGCAGAGCACCTACAAGCACGTGCTCAACAACTTCCTGTCCTTTGAGGTCTTTGGCGTGACCATCCCGACCGGATTGCTGCTGTTCTTTGCGCTGTGCTGCTTCCTCGTGTGGCTGTTCATGCGCAGCAAGACCGGCATCGCCATGTCCGCGGCGGGCGCGAATCCGCGCTTTGCGGCAGCGACGGGCATCGATGTGGACCGGATGCGCATCATCGGCACCATGCTCTCCACGATGCTGGCGGCTGTGGGCATCATCGTCTATGGCCAGAGCTACGGCTTCATGCAGCTGTATCAGGCGCCGCGTCAGATGGGCTTCCTGGCCGCTTCCGCGATCCTGCTGGGCGGCGCGAGCACGTCCCGCGCGAAGATCAGCAACGTCATCATCGGTACGTTCCTGTTCCAGGGCGTGCTGACGCTGGGCATGCCGGTCGCCAACGCGCTGATTCCGGGTTCCACGATCTCCGAGACGCTGCGAATCCTGATCTCCAACGGCATCATTCTCTATGCGCTCACCAAGTCCGGAGGTGACACTCGTGGTTAAGAAGAATTGGCGTGAGTTCGCGCGCAACAACGTCGTCACGATCATGTTCATCGTGGTCTGTGCGGTCTGTATGATGTTCTCCGGCTATACGCCCAGCTACGTCATGTACGAGCTGTTTGGCCGCCTCTCCCGCAATGCGTTCATCGTTCTGGCGCTGATCATCCCGATCGTCGCCGGCATGGGCATCAACTTCGCCATCACCATCGGCGCGATGGCGGCGCAGATCGCCTGCATCCTGGTGCTCGAGTGGGGCCTTCAGGGATTCGGAAGCTTCCTGGCGGCTGCGGCGCTGACCGTCCCGATGGCGGCGATCTTCGGCTTTGGCATCGGCAAGATCCTCAACAAGATGAAGGGCCAGGAGATGATCGGCGGCATGATCCTGGGCTACTTCGCCAACGGTCTGTATCAGCTGCTGTGCCTGTTCATCTTTGACAACATCATCCCCATCAACAACCCGGATCTGACCATCAAGGGCTCCTCCGGCATCGCCAACACCATCGACCTGTCCAAGGCCGGCGGCATGGGCGGAAGGCTGGAGAAGCTCTGGCAGCTGCCGGTTTCCCAGGCGGTGCTGGTCTTCGCGCTGGTGATTGCGGCGGGCCTGCTGATCGGCTTCGTGCGCAGCCACCGCAAGGACGGCAAAAAGCTGGGCATTCAGCTGGGCGCGCTGGCGGTCGTCTGCGTGCTCATGCAGCTGCCGGTGATGAAGGGCCTGTTCTCCATGGTCAAGGTGCCGATGGCGACCTTCGGCATCGTCGCGCTGCTGTGCCTGTTCAACGTCGTACTGATGCGCACGCGCCTGGGCCAGCAGTTCCGCGCAGTGGGCCAGAACCGCACCGTCGCCAACGCGGCGGGCATCAACGTGGACAAGGTCCGCATCATCGCCATCACCATTTCCACCGTCCTGGCCGGCTGGGGCCAGCTCATCTTCGTGCAGAACCTGGGCGCGTTCCAGACCTACGGCGCGGCAGATCAGGTCGGTCTGTACGCCGGCGCGGCCATTCTGGTCGGCGGCGCGTCCGTCGTGCGCGCGACGAACACGCAGGCGCTGCTGGGCACCGTGCTCTTCCACCTGATGTTCATCCTCGCCCCGGCGGCCGGCAAGAACCTGTTCGGCGACGCCGCCATCGGCGAATACTTCCGCGTGTTCATGTGCTACGGCGTTATCGCCCTGGCGCTGGTGATGCACGCGTGGAGCAGCATTGCGCCCAAGAAGAAGCGCGTCAAGGCGGGCGACAAGGCGTAACCGGCTGTATCCCGACGCATTGCGCCCGGGACAGCTGCTTTGCAGAGGGATTTACACGACAGAAACCAAGATTCCTTCCAAATTGGGCCGCGGGGTATGGGAACCTCGCGGCCCGTTTTTGTATCCGAAAAAGGGAAATGCCGCATCAGGGCTTGCTTTCCCTGCGCGGCACATAATATGATGTTTTCATAATCAAGAGGACTTGCACGGCTGCGCCTCGCTTTCTGCGATACGAAAGAGGGGTGATGCACATGAGCAATACAGAGCTTCTCTGCGTCCTTCTTTCTGTTGCATCAATGCTTTTCACGGTGTACTTCGGTATGCACAGATAAAAGCAAAGCCGCCGTGTAGTTGGTGCTACATGTGGCGGCTTGTGCTTTTCATGTCTGATTCCGCATAAAGCGAGACAGTCGTAGGAGGCAAGTTCCCTCTTTACGGCATTCTGCACCATTTGGAGCCGTGCGTCAAGGAAGCGTGGCCTTTCAAATTGCGCAGTTTATTGTACCTTATCGCTCTGCAGATATGCTTTTTTCCGAATGAGCAGAATCCCGAAAAGGCTCACCATGCTGATCACCAACCAAAGCTCTGGTTTAGAGGAATCGCCGGTTTCAGGCAACACAGGAGCAGTGGTTACATGAAGAACGGCTTCGTTGGAATTGATGGTGTTTCCGGATTGATCAGTGACCTTACAGTAATACTTGAATCCATCGCAATCCAAATCGGTAGCTGAAGTGATGTGGGTTGCGCCGACAGCATCATAAATCTTCCGCCAGCCATTGCCGTCATTGCGATTGATGTACCATTGGTAAGTAACGTGATCACCTGTAGATTCAATAGAGAATGTTGCTTTCTGACCAACAAAAACATGCTGATCGACAGGCTGCTGCACGATAGCGAGGCCGTTTGTATTTCCGAAGGATGCAGTTACGATGATGTCACACGCAGGAACAGTGATGATTGTGGACGATGATTTGGGTGCCTCGATATTACCGGATGTTGAGGTCCATTCAACAAAAGTGTTGTTTTCGTCATGCGCGTCCAGTATCAATTTCGTACCTGCACTCAGCTTCAAATCAACATTTTCGATCCGGCCTTCACCGGCTGTACGGAATTGTACGTTGTACAGAGGCACCTCCTCGAATTTTCCTTCAATCTTATGGCCTCTTCGCACAGAGAATCGGTATTCTGTTTCCGTGGAAACAAGGCTTCCGTTTTCGTACCATCCAAGGAATTTTCCACCCTCAACCGGGAACGCTCTGACCATGGCGAAAGAACCTTCGATATACTCTCCGCCTCCAAAGGTTGTGCCATAGCTGGGATTCATGGAAGAAACGGAAACGTTATGGTATCTGATGTTTTGGTTTCCCGAGATTTCAACAGGGACAAGCGCATTTCCGGCAGGGCCGATCAATGTATAGGCAGAAGTGGAACCTTCGGATACTTGGGCATATTCCTGCTCAGCAATCCGCTCAATTCTGCCCCGCAGCACATCGCCTTTCTTAACATCAACATCGTAATAGTTGACGAGTCGGACTTCCTTCCCGACATCATAATTGAATTCGCTTACGCTGTAACATACGGTACCATCATCCGTAGCCTCAATGAGCACATTGAACGTTTCGTTGCCGGATACACGAATCTGGATCTCGCCATCCATGGTAACCGTGCATCCAATGCTCGGAAGCGAAAACACTTCCTTATGATCCTTCACCGTTGCAACCACATTTCCTTCATGATCCGTAATCACAACGTCAACCGGACAATTGATGCGGATAATGCGTATACTCGGCACGCCATCGCTATATGCGGGGGTATTGGTATAATAATTGTCCGCTGCCATCAGAAAAGCAAGATAGATGTCTGCGAAGTGTGCCGCACCCAAATTGCCGTTGAAGCGATCGCCGAAATCGGCCATGTTCACAAGCTCATTTGCCTTAAACCACAGAATGCCCGTATCAATATTGGCGTGATTCAGCATATATAGGATTTCGGGCTGATCATTCAAAACACCCAAGAGGTTATCCACCAAAGCAAACATCGTTGTAGGATCATCCTCGTAAGCATCCAGAAGAACATTCAGGAACGAGGTGAAACTGAGTTTGGTAATATTAATTCCACCGTTGGTTAAGGGATTGGAAATGGCATCCCAAATTTCACGTGTAAGCGTTTCACGAGCCTTAGTTTTCTTGGCTTTGCTGACGTCAGGATCAAAAATATCCAGGTACTTGATATAATCCAAATCAGCTGTGCTCAATGCAGTAACCAGATTCGTGACAATGGTATCCTTAGATTCCGTATGTACGCCAAGGAACTGTCCCGTAACCTGAGAAACTGCTCCCTGCAGGTCTTTCTTATAGACCGATCGTTCGCCAATGTTCTCTACCACTGTCTGAAGGAAAGTCGCCTGCATTTCGCCGCTGGATATATTTCTATTATCATTTACAGTGAAATTCAGCAAAGATTTGCCGCCGGGGAGTACTGAAGCAACTTTGGCCACATCATCGAGCGTAATCGTACGTGTATAGTCCGGAATAATATCGTAGAAAGCATTTACTTCCTTATCGGTTCCCGCTTTACCGGCGCCCTGGAAGAGCTTTTTAAGCTGCTTCTTCATGGCTGAAATGGTACTGCTGCTGCCATAATCCGCAGGATTATAAATAATACGATCAACACCATAACGACGGAAATTATAGCCGCTCATCGCCACTCGGGGTACAATGTCGTTGTGGTTGATAATATTGTTTATATTCTTATTGCTCCCCTGTGCCGCAACTTTGGCAGTCACTGTTCCCTGAGGAGTGGCAAAGGTATATGCATAAATATCCTCCTGCTTCAGAGAGCATCCAGAAAACAGTTTTGTTCCGTTACGGTTCAATTCTGCAGCGGTAAGATTCGCAATAGCACCCGAACGGCTGTAACCAACAATCCACAGCTTCAAATCGCCTGTGATGTTGTACTTTGCAATATACTCTTGCAGTTCACGGATTACATTTTCCTTTGCTTTGGTCCAGTTTTCATGATCACCGCTTGCACCAATTTCAAAATTTCCGCCCCATTCGTTATAGTAACCGCCTCCGCGAAGGGCGAGTGCAATCAAGGTATGATTGCCGAGGGGTTTGCTAGCCATGACCATACCGATCGTATCGGTCTTTGGATCACTATTCCAAACATCATTATAGTCGAAATTTGTGAATCCCAGTCCGTTTCCCTCGGTTACACCGCCGCCGGTCAAGAGATCTTTTGCGTTGTTCATGCGGTCAGGCCAATGAATGGCACGATCATCCGGATCCTGACTATCCCAGCCCTCGATCCTGGTGAACGTTGAGACAGCAAAACAAAGGGAAGCTGTAGCCAGATGGGGGTTGTAGTTAAAGCTGGTGTCCTTGAAATAATCATCGGAATAATAGCACTTTGCAACGGCATCTACTTTATCGTTGATCGAACTTGCGTATCTGAAGCTAAACTCGCCTGCAACGATATCTGTTGCAATATCGCCCAGAACAAACTCAAGATCATCGGGATCATCCACTTCATAATATCCGGCATTTGAAAGATCGCTCATGTATCTTCTGGCGAAACTCAGATAATTGGGCCACAGGGAATGATAGAATCCCAAAGTGTAAATCTTATAGTCCTCGTGCATCTGCTTCGCCAGATTATACGCAGAGTTTGCATAGTAGTAGTACCTATAGTCGTTGGATGTATAAGGGCCGGAATCGCTGAATGCTCCATTCTCGGGAAGGCCATCGGACAAAAGAACAATATTCTTGATGGCATTAGCGGGTAAATCCGAGGGAAAGAGTATTTGGGAGCGAGAGAGAGCTCCATAGTGGTTCGTACCGCCCGTGGGTATCAATTTGTTTATTCTCGATTTCAATACGCTTATGTTGTCAGTAAAACTGCATTCTATAGTGGCAACTTCGGTGAAAGATACGATGCCGATATAATTATCCGTCTGATCCGCTTGAAGAATTTGTTCGCAAAACTTTATGGCAGCTTGCCTCATTTTCTTTATGGGTGTGCCACGCATAGATCCGGAAGTATCAAGGACGAGGACCGAATAGCGCGGGGCATTCGCATTATCCAGCTCTACGGGGTCAGAAACGCTGCGCCCTTTTGCAAGAAACCTCGCAATCTTCGGAGCGGAAGAAGTATCTTCAAATTCTTCCGCGTGACTCATGACGTAGTCATCGAAAGAAACATCGTTTTCCAATTCTTCAGCCAGCGTCGGAGCCGCAAAACTGAATAACAGGACCAAAGCAAGCACAAAGGAGACACATCTTTTGTACATCATATCCATTCCCTCTTCTTCCTCATTTATTGAATGTAGTAATTGCCGTCGCCATCTGCTGTCAGTGCATTTGATGAGATCCAGAAAGCAGGCCGTATCCCCAAAACCGTATCGCCGGAAATGCCCGTTGTAGATACATAATTCGTGCTGCCATCCTGAGTAATGATGAACAACGCATTATCGTACCATGTATTCGGACTTCTGAGCCACCATACACAATGCGTACCATCAAGATTCGATGTTAACCGCTGTTCCTCTTTTAGATAAGGGAACTGTCTTCCTTCAGGCGGACTTATTTTTGTAGAATAACCTGTAATTTCCATCCGGGAAGGAAGAAATACCCGGCGCAGAATGGTTTCGGTTTCATTTCCGCATATTCCAATGCTGCTGTCTGCTACAATGGTAATCTGGGATTCGACAATACCATCGCGAACTTCCTCTCCCAAAGATTCCCAAAATGGACCGTTCAAATATTGATCAATCATGCTGTTTGCATAATAGGACGTATATCTTTCGCTATCGTTAAAAACCATCTGCTGTTCAAGCAGATTCTTCCTCAATAGGCAGTAATTCCCGGAATCATAATCAACGATGAGATAAGGCTGGCATATATCATTTTCCAAAACAAATACTGTACCGGATTGAATACCATCATCACCCATAAAGTTGAAGCTCCCCGATCCTGAAATCACCTGTACACAAAACACCCCAAGAAAAACAATAGCTATGATTAGGAACAAAACTTGCTTTAATGTAGGGCTGCGCCCATGCATCACAAATACCACATCCTTTGATGCTGAAAAAACCTCTAATGTTTACATGTTACAAGCGAAAAGAAGAACTGTAAATGAGCAAATCCAAACTGCTGCACAAATCCGCCGTATTGAATCGCCGTATTGAACCTTATCCAATCTATTCTTTGCAGAATTAAAAAGCTGCGATAGATGGTAGATTCCAAGCGATCATCCGAAGCAAACAGCACAGAGCTTTTCTTATATGGTTATCCCAACGGAGAGAGAAAAACTTTTGGATATATTATACATTGTTTGGAGCCGTGCGTCAAGGACATGCGTTTTTTGCGCGGGTTTCCCGTCGAAAATGGGAGAGTATGCAGAGGCAAATGGAGACGATCAGTCATACTGACCGCCGCCTCCCAAATTAGCTCATACTGTTGAACAATTTAAAAAGATGCGGTATAATGCCCACACAGTCAAGCGAGGAGGAACTCTGTGTGAAGAGAAAACGCAAGTGGATCAGATGGGTCGTGCTTCTGCTGCTTGCCGCGCTTGCCGTGGCGGGCGTTCTGATGCTGAACCAGCAGACGAAGTCAGCGGCCTATACGGAGGTCACGGCGACCGAGGGCGACCTGACGACATACTACAATTTTGACGGCCTGGTCTGCGCACCGGGCATGCAGACGATCACCGCAAAAGAGGCCGGCACCGTGCGCAAGGTGTATGTGCAGCAGAACCAGCAGGTGCGCAAGGGCGACCGCATCTACCGCCTGGACGGCGGCGAGACCGTGAAGGCTGACATGGCCGGCGAGGTGACCGGCCTGTTTGTGAAGGAGGGCGATGTGGTCACGGCGGGCATGACGGCGGCGGAGATCATCGACATGGACCGGCTGGAGGTGCAGCTGGATGTGGACGAGTACGATGTGAAGGCGGTGACGCCGGGCACGCCGGTCTCTGTCACGATCCTTGCGACGGATGAGCAGATCGACGCCAGCGTGTCCGCGCTCAACAAGAACGGCACGGCTTCCGGCGATCTGAGCTACTATACAGCGACCGTGCCGGTGAGCGGGCGTACGGGCGCGTATCCGGGCATGCAGGTGAGCGCGAAGGTGCTGCGTGAGCAGGCTGTCGGCGCGGTGCTGCTGCGGCTGGACGCAGTGCAGTTTGACGAGTACAACAAGCCGTTTGTCTACATGGCCTCCGGCGGGGAGGAGCCGGCCAGTGTGCCGGTGACGGTGGGCATGAGCGACGGCATCACCTGCGAGATCACCAGCGGCCTGTCCGCGGGCGATACGGTTTTGAAGCCCAGCGGCATGAGCATGAAGGAGTTCATGGAGCTGGCGCGCCAGAACAGCCCCATGCGCAACTGACCGGAGGCGCCTATGAGCAACGATTTTTTCTCCATGCGGGGAATCGTGAAGCAGTACCGGATGGGCGACGAGGTCCAGACGATCCTCAAGGGCATCGATCTTGACATCGAGGAGGGCGAGTTTCTCTCGGTGCTCGGCCCGTCGGGCAGCGGCAAATCCACGCTGATGAACATCATCGGCTGCCTGGATACGCCGACATCGGGCACCTATATCCTGCATGGGAGGACGATCCGCGACCTTGACCAGAAGGAGCTGGCGCACATCCGCAGCCGCGAGATCGGCTTTATCTTCCAGCAGTTCCAGCTGCTGCCGAGGCTGGACGCGCTTAAAAACGTCGAGCTGCCGCTGGTGTACGCGGGCGTGCCGCCCAGGGAGCGCGCGCGGAGGGCGGAGGAGATGCTTGTGCGCGTGGGCCTCAAGGACAAGCTGCACCACAACCGCAACCAGCTCTCCGGCGGACAGCAGCAGCGCGTGGCGATTGCCCGCGCGCTGGCGACGAACCCGACGATCCTGCTGGCGGACGAGCCGACCGGCGCGCTGGACCAGACGACCGGCGAGCAGGTGATGGAGCTGTTTGAGGAGCTGCATGACGAGGGGCGCACCATCGTCATGATCACGCACGACCTGAAGATTGCCCGTCATGGCTCGCGCATCGTCAACATCCTGGACGGCGTGCTGTCGGAAGGGGTGAGCGCGTATGACTAAGCTGAAACAGAAGTGGGACATGTTCGTGGAGAGCGTGAGCATGTCGCTCACCAACATCACCGGCAACAAGATGCGCACGTTCCTGACCACGCTGGGCATCATCATCGGCGTGGCGGCGATCATCGCGCTGATGACCGTCGTACAGGGCGCGACGGACACGATGAACGCGCAGTTTGACGCGATGGGCCTGGGCACGCTGCGCGTCTCCATCACCGGCACGGCGCTCAAGCGGGGCCTGACGGACGCGGAGCTTGAGCAGCTGCTCGCCTGTGCGCATGTGGCGGGCGTGTCGCCCTCGCTGAGCGCGACGATGACCGCCAAGCGCGGCGATACCTGGTCGGACAGCATGCTGGTCTCCGGCAACGACGGCGCCTTCTTTGAGCACAACGCCGATATGCTCTCGCGTGGGCGCGCAATCAACGTGATCGACGTGGCACAGGAATCGCGCGTGTGCCTGCTCGACGGCGACGCGGCGCAGACGCTGTTCTTCGGCGAGGATCCGGTCGGGCAGACGCTGTACCTGGACGGCCGCGAGCTGACGGTCATCGGCATGATCGATCAAGACGAGAATTCGAGCCTGTTTTCCCAGAT
>CAMFCQ010000020.1 GCA_945948915.1 uncultured Clostridia bacterium
TTTCTGCCTTGTGCATCCCGTCAGCGGCCTCGATCAGCGCTGCCATCCGCTGCTGAAGCTCCCCGGCCTGCCTTGCTACCTCGCGCATCTCCTGTACCAGCGCGTCCCAGGCGGTCGGCTCGTCCTGCGCAACGTCCGGCGTTTCCTCGATCTGCCCGTCCTCGGTGTCATCGCTGTACTCCAGCGCCTTCCAGGTCAGCGGCCCGACCACGCCGTCCACTGTCAGGCCGTGAGATTCCTGGAACATCTTGACCGACAAAAACGTGTCCCCGCCGAAGATGCCGTCCTCGTCAATCTCCGCGCCGTATCGGCCCTTGTTGAGTAGCTGCTGCAGGTAGACCACGTCCTCGCCCTTGCTTCCCTTGCGCAGCGTCGGCAGAACATGGAACGTCCCTGCGGATTCCAGCTCGTCCTCATCGTACAGACCATCTGGAATGGCGTAGTTCGTCCAGCCGCTGTCCGTCACCCGACCTGTCTGCACCCCTGCGCTGCAGTGGATGATTTCGCCGCCGCCGATGTGCATGCCTATGTGGGCCATCGTGCTGCCGGTGCGCTTGAATACCGCGCAGACCACGTCCGGCATGGCGCTGATTTCGCCGCGTTCCGACCAGTTGGCAGCATGGTTGTACATGCTTGTCGCGCCCTCGCCTTCGATTTCGATTCCGACCTGACGGAGCAGCCATGCAACAAATCCGCGGCAGTCGTAGGCCAGTCGTCCCTTGTATTTGCAGCCCTCGCAGTTTCCCGCTCCGTCGTTCAGCACCTGGCACGCCTTGTAGATTTTTCCCTTGTAGTCTGGGTTGTAGCCCGCGTACTTCTTCCGCAGCGACGGTGTGCAGGGGTCACCCCACGCGCCGAACACATAGGGGTCTCCCAGGTGCTCCCGGGCCAGTACAGTTATTTTTTCTGCCCTGTCGTTCATGTGCAACTCCATTTCGTCCTTTGATCTGTTATTCCATGTAGTATTGTCCGTTTCTTTCCGTCAGTTCCGTGTCCGATGCGACGCAGCATGCGGGGCGAAGATAATTGTTGGTTGTCACCGATGCGTTTGCCTCCGCGCCTGTTGTCCCGATCGTCTTGGCAAAGTTGTTCATTCCTCCAACGACGGATCTTGTCCAATATGCTTTTTCGCTCGTTCCATCCGTTGCGATTCGTGAGGATGCATCCGTAAACCATGAAATGTGCGATCCTTCAACCTGTACCCCATCGCCGGTTAATTCCATCGTTGACAGCGCGAAGAAGTTTGCGCTGAAGCTTTCTCCCACCGTGCTGCTGTTTGCGGATTCCCGCACAGGGATTCCCACAGTCTGAATCTTCTTCCTTGTTGCTTCCGGCAGTGCGTTGAAGAGCAAAGCCATCTGGTTTTTCAGCGTGGAGGTTGAATACCTGTTGTAATACGCGCTGGAAGGAGCTGAGTTGTGGAAATTGCAATACACGCTCACATTCTTTCTCAGCATTGTTGTCATTCCTGCTCCGTGATGACCGTGCGCAATCACAATGTATGGCGTGTACTCGGTTTCCATCATGTAAACAACCGTTCCTGTCGGAAGATCACCAATCGCACTGCCTGATTTCCACAGCAATACACCGCCGGATGAAATGCTTTTTACCTCTCCTTCCGGGATGACCAGGCTTTTCACGGCTGAAAAATCCATCATGCCAGGATCACCTGCTTTTCCACCGTCGTCCCGTCTGCCAGCGTAAACGTCCAGGTTTCCTTGTTTGCTACCTTTCCGTCCACATATGTCTTGACCGCGCCGCCCGACACTGCGTTTGCGCTTCCCTCTGTCACCTGCTGATCTACCGTTATCGCCGCACTCTGCAAGTTTTCGATGGCTTTATTCACGCGTCCTACAGCATCGTCCGCTTGATTATTGGCATTTAATGCTGCCTGATTTGCCTGATTCGCTGCCTCTTGTGCCGCTGCGGCCTGCGTTTGTGCGGCTTGTGCTGCTTTTTCTGCATTGTCTGCCGCCGTCAGCGCCTTGTCACCTGCGGCGTTGATCTGATCGATCCATGTCCCTGCATACTCCGGCGGTTCTCCCGCCGTTCCCTCGATCCTCCCCAGAATCTTTGTGTCAGACGCCGCTGATACCTTCTTTTTATCGTCCAGCGTCCCGACGATTTCGATGCTCCCTTTGCCTGGCACTGCCGTGTCTGCGTTTGTGATGGTCCATACCAGATCATTGCCGTCCATCCCTGTCGATGCGATATAGACCGTATCCTCCGGATTTTTTGCAATCATGGAGACAGACATGCCCGGCCATTTCTCCAGCCACGGAGAAACGTCAAACCTGATTTTCGTCACGCCGTTTTCCGTTTCCCGTCCGATGATGATTTCCCTTGGCATTTTTGCAACGCTGTAGCTCATGTGTCTCCCTCCCTGCTTCTTTCGGTTTGATCATATCATCCCGTAATCACTTTTCGGAGTCGTAAAAGCCCGGAGCGATGCTCCGGGCCGGTTGTTATTCTGTCAGCCACTTCTGGATGTCCTTCAGCTTTTTCTCCCGGTCATATCCCAGCACCTGGTAGGCCGTGAGAATTCTCGCCTGCAGATTGGCGTATGCTGTTCTGTTCGTCCTGTACAGCTCCTTCATCTGCTCTTTGTAGTTTCTTTTAATGCTGTCTGCCAGCGTTTTTTCCGTTACGCCGTGGCTTGTGTACTCCTTGATGACATCCTTCAGATTTTCTCCGGATTCCAGCGCTGCGTAGAATTCATCATACTTCCTGTATTCCTCCGTCGATTTCCCTGTTTCCTGTGCAAATTTCCAGCTTTTCACCGTCCAGTACGCATCGTTCTTGTCCTCCTTCAGACCGTAATCTATCAGGATTTTCAGCGCCTTTTCACCATCCACCAGACCTTCCGTCATGATTCCCTTCAGTTCAGACGTCAGCGTTGATTTCGTCACGCCATGGGTCAGGTAGTCCTCAATCACCTCTTTCAGATTCTCCCCGGATTCTACCGCCTCTCTGAAATCGTCGTACTTTTTGTAGTCGTTGGGCTTTCCTCCGTTCTCGTAGGCTTTTACCCATTTATCCACCTCGAAGTACGCCTCGTTTTCGTCTTTCATCAGCCCGTTTTCAACGATGAAGTTCAGTGCTGTTTCTCCGTCCATCTCACCTTCTGTTACGCGAGCTTTAATCTCATCCTTGATGCCGGATGCCAGTTTCTCCTCGCTCACGCCCTTGCTTTCCAGCATGTATGCGGTCAGGCTCTCCGTTTTGTCCTGGTCGCCCCTGACCATAGCGGTCACGATGCGCTCGTAGTACGCGGTGTTCTTGCTGTCATATCCCGGCAGGTTTTCCGCCATCGCGTATCCCACGTTGGACGCATCCGGCGCCGACCAGTCGGTGCGGAGGATGAGGTTTTTGCCTCTGCGGATTTCCCGCATGATGTTCTTCACCGGCACGCCGATCAGGTTGGCCCATGTCCCCGCGAAGTTCTCCCAGTCCTTGCTCGTCAGCTCCTTTCCTTCCTTCACCTTTCCACGGAATTTCAGCGTGTATTTGAGCAGGTCTGAAATGACGGCCATGTCCGCGCGTTCCACGTCGTATCCCTCGCACAGGCTGATGATGTCGCGGATATATGGGATCATGTTCGCCGGGTTGATGTTGCCCAGCACGTTGCCCGTCGCCCTGTCCGCGTATTTCTCCGCCCAGTTGCGCTCGTCATCATCGTCATTCCATGCCTGCACCAGCGCCGCCGCGAGGCCCGCGAGGATGTTTGACGCCATCACGCCGCCTACCATCGCCGCGCTTTCCTTTGCTGTGTGCTTTCCTCTGAACGCATCATAGAACATGTTGATGGACATCGTCGGCTCTGCCATGAAGGTGGTCGCCATCTTGTGCAGCGCGTTTCTGGATCTCATCAGGTCGCTTTTTGTCAGGATGCTGTCGTACACCTGGGTGTGGTCGATGACATCGTCGAAGCGTTTCCCCACCATGTCGAGGAATTCGTTGCTTGTGGTGTCCATGCCAGGATTCAGCTCCGCGGTTTCCTTCTTCACCGCCTGCCAGATCAGCCCCCATGCCCACTGGTCAGCCAGGCCAGGCAGCGCGTTTGCCTTGTCCATGGTCAGCTTTCCGGCTTTTTTGATCTGTTCCCATGTGTCTCCTGCATCTCGGCCCTTCCTCTGTTTCCACAGCTTTCCCCACGCCTGGAGCGCCGTTTCGTCCTCTCCCCGGATGTATTCGCTGGCAGTCAAGCCAAGGCCCACGTCGAATTTGCCCATGTCCTTGATGATGGCTGTTCCGCTGTGTGCCAGCATCTCGTCCCATACGCCCTTGCTCGGTCTGTAGAACGGGTTGTTGAGGAAGTATTTCGGGTTGACCATCGCCATGGCGCGGGCGATTGCGGTCGGCTGCTGCAGCGTGACGGACGCCGACATGCTTACAGCTCCTCGCTTGAAGGCGCGGATGAGGTAATCCAATCCCTTCATGGCCCGGTTGTCTGACTGTGCTGCGCCGTTCAGATCCTTGAGGAAGTTCATCAGGTAATCCAGCGTTGTCTTCCCGTATTTCTGCGCGATCAGCTCCCTGTAAGTCTGGATGCTGCCATCCTCCCGCAGCACCTGGAAGTTCAACAGGCGCTTGAGCGCTTCGATCGGCTGCACCATGGATGCGTATGCCGCCATGGATTGCATGTGATCGACCGCCACCGTTGTGAAATCGTCCATCACCAGCGCCGTCTTTGCGCCCCTCTGCAGCTTCTTTGTGTAGGATGCATTTTTGACCCTTCCTGTTCCGCTGTCCTGCCCTGCTGCGCCTTCATCTCCGTGCAGATGGCGGTTCATCTGCGATGTCTGGAACGGGAAGTAGTAGGGTTCGTTGAATTTCTTGTATCCGAACATCTCCATGCTCGCCTGGTTTCCGTAACCGCCCATGGTGGTGGACAGGTATTCCACCACTTCGTCCGCGTAGGCCTTCTGTTCTTCCGTCAGCCAGCTTTCTACGGCGGCGATGTCTTTCGCGTCCATCAGGTGCGAGATATCCGTCTGCCGGACGATGCCGTCCTTCAGCGCCTGCTTGTAGTGGAAACCGCCCACTTTCAGGTGCTCTGTTTTTGTCAGCACATTGGTTCTCTCGCGTTTCGCGGTCGCGTAGAGCCACATGGCCTGCTCCCTCGTCAGCTCGATTCTGTGCCCCTGCACCGTCGTGAGCGTCAGTTTCCCGTCGTCCATCCACCTGCCGTAATGGTGCTTCCTCTTGATTGCCTCCACCTCGGCCTTTGCGTCATGGACGATGTGGGCATACCTGGTCTGACCGTCGCGGATGTCGTTGTAGATCTGCATGACCCCGTCGTTTTCCAGCTGCTCGAAGAAGTAGATTGGCGTCTTGTTCCCGGTTCTGATGAGGGCATCCATGGCCTGCTGTGCCTCGCCCAGCTCGTCTGCCAGCACCACCTTGTCCTTTCTCTCGTTCATCTGCCTTGCGGATGCCTCCGCGAACTGGTCGAAGTTAACCTTCTTTCCGTTGATGAACTGGCGGTTGTGGTTTTCGATCATGTACAGCACATTCTCGATGATGTCATTTGCCCGTGCGAGGATCTGGCGTTCCATCTCGTACTTTTCTGTGCTTCTCGCCGTCTTGATGCCCTCTTGCGCGTATTCCTCGCTCAGCTGCTGCATCTCGTCGATGCTCTGGGCGATTTCATCGTCCCAGTAATAGCTGAAATCATTTTCCTGGTTCAGCAGCTGGCTGTAGTATTTCTGCAGCATCGCCGTCTGCGTCGGCTCAAAGGCGAAATGAGCCAGATTCCCTTCGGTGAATGTTTTCATCACCATGTCCGTCACATGCTGCAGCTCCTGGGGCACATGATCACGATCCGTTTCGTTTTTCCTCAGCCTGTTCAGCCGCTTCACGTTCCTGGCAATCCTGTCTCGCATGGTGTTCGCGTTGACCTTCGCGCTCCAGTATTCGTTGGCTTCCTGCTTCTGTGCCAGCACCTTCTCCCTGATCTGCTTTGCGGTGTCCGATGTCAGTTCTTTTTCCAGCCTCTGCTTCTGTTCCCGCAGTTCCATCAGCCTGCGCTGCCTCTCCAGTTCCCGGTAGTAATCAACCGCCTTGCTTGTCAGCTCGCTGTTCCTGACCGCGGCAACCCACATGCCGGACGCCCTGTCTGCTGTTCTTTTTGCCCGTTTGAGCGCCTCCTCCACCATCTGTCTTGCGGCTTCGTTCTGTCCTGCGTATTTCTGCATTTCATTTCTCAGGTATTCCATGGCCTCCGCGTTCTGTGTCGTTGGCAAATCCGCGGATGCCAGCTCGGCCATCAGCACGCCGATGCTTTCCGCTTCCGTCATGCCCTCGAACTTGCCTGCGCCTTCGCTGGCTTTTTCCCGCTGGATGGTGTCATACAGCGCCATCGCCATGTCTGTTTCGTTCTCCGTTCCCAGCAGGGCTGTTACGGATACACCGCCATAGTATTCCGCGCTGCTGGCTTGGCTTCCCAGGTCGCTTCCTCTGTCCGTTACCCGCACATAGGGTGAAAGCGCTCGCTTGTACTGCGCAACGGTCAATCCGGCGTTCCTGATCTCCTGCTTGTCCGTTTCCGTCAGGCTGATGACCGGAATCTCCTCCGCAATCATCCGAAGCGTTTCGCTCCTGTATCTGTAACCGCTGGTGCTGATGATGTCCTGCGCCAGCTCCTTGAGCTGCTCTGCGAAATTCTTCGCGCCCTGCTGACCGTCCTTGGCGTATAGCTCCGCATAGGCCAGTGCCAGACGGTCTGCAATGACCTTTGCGCTCATGCTGCTGGCGTTGTCTGCTTTCACCTTCTTTGCCGCCTGCTTGAGCTTCTCCTGGTCAAACAGGCCTCGTGCGACGGCGTTTCTCTGCCCCTGGGCTGCAGCCTCCACCTTTTTGTCCACGTCCTTCAGCTGCTCCGTCAGCCCGTTGATTTCCTCCACCAGCTTGTCGTGCGCATCGGATACATTGTCCGTCATGTTGTTGATGTACTGGTCTACTACATTTCGTGATGTCGCCATGATGCCTGCGAATCCCTTGGCGCTTTCCATTCCGGCAACGGTTTTTGCCAGCCTGTCCGCCTGGTTCTTCAGCACCTTCCTGCGGTTTGTGGCCTTCATCAGCTCCTCGCCGGTCGCCGTTTTGATGATCTCCTCCTGCTCCGCCACGGCCCGCTGCTTCTCCTGCAGCTCCTTCAGCTTGCCCTGGTATCGCTTCAGCAGCTCCACCTCCGTGTCGTTCATGTAGCTCTTCGGCTTCATCTCGGCGAGGTATTCCCGCACGGATACCGCGTCTGTCTGGTCGCGGGTGGAGTAACGTATGTCTGCTGTTTCCTGGTCGAAGGTTCCCACATTGTCCGTGGCGGATTTGATCTGTTTCGGTGAGAATACAATGTATGTGTGCACGTTCTCTCTGTTTCCGTTTACCCACCTGTGCCCATCATATCCCAGCTCAATCCCGTCGTAGCCGCTTTCCCCTGACAAGAAGAAATCGTTCAGCAACGCTCGCATCTGTCCTCTTATCTTTCTTTCTATCTCTCCCATCCTTGCAATCAGCTCATCTTCGATGTCTGATAGCTCTTCATATCTTTCTTCAGATGTTTTCTGATTGAACATTTCATCTTCGATGGCCTTGAATTGCGGATCGAATTCAGCCATCTTCTTGTCAAATTCACTTTGCAGCTTGTCGTACCCTGGAACGTGCTTTCGATACCATGCATTCGCCTCGGAACGGTTCGCAAATGTCAGAATGTTTTCTGCCCTCAGATAAACAGCCATCTGTTTTGATCCGCCGATTCCAATGTCGTGGTCGTTGTCCTTGAAGAAGATCCCGTTGGGCGTTTCGCTGTCATTCAGCCCTGCGACAGGATGGTCCGTATTGAACACGGAAAAGTCTGCGGCTGTCTGATGGTAAACAATCTTCGGTGTTCCGTCCGCATTGACGACCTTGCTTTTCCCAAACCACCGCTTGAACTGCTGCGTGTTAGTTTGATTTTCAATCATTCTCCTGTTGACTTCTGATCCCGCATCGAATATACTATGGATGAGGCCATCCTGCACAGAGCTTCCGGGCAATTGGAGCCCGGCACTTCTATACAGGTTTTGAGCCTCTTTTTTATTCCAGTAATATACGCCGATGGTGTTTCCTGCACTTGCTTCGTCATTTAACGCATCTGTCAGCATTTTTGTCAAAGCGTTGCCTTTGCCAAAGACAGTCGCAACGGTATTGCTGTCAATACGCAGGCTGTTGTTCGTGCTTACACCATTTACATAAACGGGAGCAATGATTTGCTTTCCGTTAATTTTTTCCTCCAAAATCACAACAACACTGTTTTCAGCATCTGTATCAGAACGAATCACCGCAACTGGCCTTTTGAGCATTTCCGGCAGTTTTTTCAGCCACGCTTCACCCATGAAGTGATCTACGTCCTTTGTTCCGTTGACGATGTAGTCTACATGCGTTTGATTGATCGTCATCGGCAAGTCACCCATGCCAATCTGACGATACAATTCCGGCGTGCGTCCTACAAGCAGAGAATCTCCCGTCGGGAAGTTACCGTTTTTCCAATCGTCCACCTGCTTTTCAAACGACTTGCTGTAGTCGTATTTTTCCCTCATGGAGTATTGTTTCACCCTGTCGTCGGCTTCCATCTGTTCGCCGTCAGGCCCTTGCCACTTGGTCGGTTCCACGCCGTTCTCTCGGAGAATCTCATCAACCTCTGCGCGGCTGAGGATCTTGTTGACCTTCATCGCGCCTGTGATAACCCACGGTACGGTGCTGGGGTCAGGATTCGTTCTGTAGTGATAGTAGCCATCCACCGGAAGTCTCGGCAGACCTGCCAGAGAGTGCTGGAATTTTCCGCTTGCGTTGTAGCCGTAGCTCATCGCTTCTTCCTGGTAGTCAACGTCCATGGCGTATTCGCACTCTGCCCAGACAAAGTTGTAGGGGAACAGTTCCTTCACGCCTGTTGCCTTGTTGAGGCGGTTGAACTGCGATGCCTTGGGGATATCTCCAAGGTGCCAACCCGGACGGAAGGCCAGAGAGCCTGATCCTCCCTGCGTTCCCTTGCCGCCAGCCTTTACCTGAAGACGCCCTGTCTTGGAAGGAGGAGCAGCAGCACCTACATCAGCGTTCAGCCATACGCCGACAGGCGTGTCCGCTCCGCCCGGATTCGCTACCATGGGCGGGTATAGCTTGCCGTTTTTCTCAAAGAACACCTTGTACGCGATGCCTGTCTTCTTGGGCGGGTCTTCCTCGCGGATAGAGAACTTCGTATTCCCGTCCGACAGTTCGCCAGCCTCTACCCCCGTCTGCTGCTCCTGCGCCATGGCGGTGCCGTTCATCGCCGGGATCGTGTCCTCCATGCCCGCGTCCCACAGCTCCTGCAAATCGTCGATGTACTTCATCAGACCGTCCGCCATCTCCCGCAGCGCTGCGGCTTCCCTGTGGCTCCTGCCGATGCCCAGTGTGCGGAAGATTGCCTTTACCTTCTCCGCGAATCCCTGCACAAAGTCCTGTACCTTCTTTTTCAGTCCCGTGTCCAGGCGCTTGGTGAAAGCGCTGTCCTGCAGCATGTACTCGGATGCGTCCGCCACAACCTCCGCCTCCGCGCCCATGCGGGTCAGCTTCCGTCCTTCCTTCGATGCGTTCTTGATCTTTTCCCGCACAAGCTCCGTCCAGCTCTGTCCGTTCTCCTTCAGCCTGGCCTTCACCGCCGCCTTGTATTTTGCGTATCCCTCCGCTGATGTCGCTTCCATGTGGTGGGTCAGCTCGTGTGCAAGCGTCATATTCATCGCATATCCGATGGTGTTGTTTTCCTTCCCCGTCTGGATGCCCTGCGCTGTCGCCGCGCCGCTGTTGATGTCCAGATAGATCGTGTGGGTTGTCTCGTCGTACATGCCGTTTGCGATCTGCTGCACGTTCTGCGCGTCGCTCTCGTACAGCACCACGTTGACCTTCATTTCCCTGGCGAATGCCTGCACAACCTCCACCGTGGTTCTCTGGCTCTCTGTCATGCCCTCCAGCGCCCCGGAAAGGGCCTCCTGATCGCCTGTTCCTCTGATGGCATTGTTATCCCTTACCACGCCCAGCCAGGCCACCGTGCCCTCCGCAGCGTCCCTGACGCGCTGCGCTTTCGCCACCCGGTTTGCCTCTGCTTCTTCTCCTTCCTTCTTCGCCTGCTCATAAACGGCCTGCTGTACGTCATCCTGCAGCAGACCCCGCTGCGCTTCGATGCCCGCAAATCCCGCGCTGTATACCTCCTCAAAGCTGTCGATGAAGTTTCCTGCGTCGCCTCCCTGCTTGTTGTAGGCGGTCATCAGCGTGTTTGCTTCCGCTTCGCTCATATTGTGCTTCGCGCTTGACACATATTCGATGATGGTGGCTGTCCCGTAGCCTCCCTCTGTTTTCATGTCATCGATTTCAATGGTCGTTTCTCCGCTTTCCGTTTCGACCACCGCCTGCATGCCGTCGTTTGTCTTTTTGAATCGCAGGAAGGTTCCCTTGGCTTCCTCTCCGCTTTCGGAGAATGTGACCTCCTTTGAGGTGCTTCCCTTCGCCTTGTAGTCTGTTTTCCCCTCTGTCTTCTGCTTTGCCTTTTCCTGCGCTGCTTGGACGTCCGGGCTTTGCTCCTTTGCGAACGCGGATGCCAGATCGATCTGCTTTGCCGTCACGTCCCTTGTCTGAAGGGCGTTTTTGATTGCCGCCTTTGTCTGCCAGGACGCTCCCGTTCGGTTCTCTTCTCCTTCCGCAATCGGCTTTGCCAGCTCCTTGACCACCTGGCTCGCGTTCCCGTCCCATTTTACCCGTGCTTTTTCGATGGCGGACAGCTCCTGTCCGAAGGCAATCTTCCGTACAGCCGCCTTGTTCTTGATGGCTGTATTCCGATCGCTCCCCAGCTCCACCATGCGCTCCTCGATGGCGTCCTCCATCACCTGATTGGTGATCGCGGATTGCTCCTCCGTCAGCTCCTGCTCCAACTGGAACGACAGCATGCCAAGCTGCGGAAGGCTTGCCTTCTTGCCTCCCGCTGTTTTCTGCCTGATTTCCTTTGCCGTCTCTGCGGCCTTTGATGTTTCCCCCATGCTCTCCGCGATGGAAAGAATCTTCTCCACGCTGCCGTTGCTGGTGATGGTCTTTCCGCTCTTGACGTTCCGTCCCCTGATGCTCATCGCGCCGGGCGTTCCCATCATGCCGGAGGAAATGGCGGTGGTAATCCATGTTTCGGTCAGCCCCTGCCAGAATTCCTCGCCGCTCTTGATTTGCGGCTCATAGTCAAACAGGAAGCCAACCGCCATCTCCAGCACATCCTCGGAGAGGTAGTTGATTGTTTCCTCACCCAGCTCCGATGCAAGGAGCGTCTTGATATAGTCCAGCGCCTTGGCCTGTCCCATGTCAAAGAGCTTGTCCAGGCCAATCTTCTCCGTGCCCATCTCAAGGGCGCCGGTTCCGATGGCCTTGACGATCTTCGCCGCCGCGCTCATGTCGTCTCGCTGCGAGCTTTCGTGCAGGGAGGAGGAAGTGGCGGACAATCCCGCGCCGATCAGCGCGACGGTCGGATTCCCGCCCGCCAGCAGCAGGCGTACTCCGTTGTCCGCCGCGCCCGTTGCTCCATTGTAGGCGAAGGACGCAACGCCCTTCAGCCAGTCCGCCATCTCCGCGCTTTCGATGGCTCCCAGCTGGGCCTCCGCTGTCCATGCTGACAGGTTATTGACGTCAAATACCGATGAATAGGGGTCATCCCGTCCCTTCGCCGTTTCGTACATCTGGAACGGCACCATGAATACCTTTCCGACCTCGTTTCCTCTTGCCTGCAGCCATGCGTCTGGTGCTGTGAATCCGTTCGCCG
The DNA here is from genome assembly GCA_945948915.1 of uncultured Clostridia bacterium. Classification (GTDB taxonomy): domain Bacteria; phylum Bacillota; class Clostridia; order Christensenellales; family Aristaeellaceae; genus Ventricola. The sequence continues at coordinate 11,810 of CAMFCQ010000020.1, forward strand.
TCGCATAGGCTTCCGTGTATGCCTTGTTGACCATCGCGCGCCTGTACAGCAGCTCTGATCGCAGCAGCTCCAGGTATTCCGCGGCTTCCTCCTTCCGCCCCGTGTTGTAGAGGTAGTTGTAGTCTGCCAGCTCGTCATCTGTCAGCATGTCATAGCCTTCGGCGAGATAATCCCTGACGGCAATTGGTGCTTTTGCAGCCGCCTGCTTCTGCTCGTAGGTCGCTTCGCTGTTCAGGAAGCTGTACAGGTCGCTGATGATCCTGAAATCTTCTCTGTTCTGCATTCCTCCACCCAGGAATGCGCCCTCTGAAACCTGCTCTCCCGTATAGGCGGAGAGCCTCTCAAAATCTGCCTCTCCCCGGATGCTGCGCTGGAGTTCGCTCAGCCTTTGTCTTGCTTCGCTGGTTTTTGTGACGAAGTCCAGCCAGCCCTGATAGGTTTCCGCTTTCCCTGCGTGTGGGCTTGTGCTGCTGCCTGTCAGCGATGTCCAATCCAGATTGTCGTACTGATCCTTCAGGCGCTTTTCCTCTGCATAGTAGGTTGCATCGTCCATGGCCTCGTACTTTGCGTTGATCTTCTCAAAGTCGAACAGCTCATCCCGATCCCCCAGTAGATAGTCCGCCATCAGGTAGTTGTACCACTGGTCTGCTTCGCTTTTCGCATCCTTAGACTGATACAGCTCCTGCCATCTTGCCTTTGTTTCAGGGGTTTGCCCTGCCTTTTCATCCGCCTGCTTTGCAAGACCGATTTTCTTTTCCAGCTCCGGAGCCAGCGCCTTCAGATACGCATCCGACACCAGCATTACCGTCTCCGGGTTCACCGCGTACTTCTCCTGGTCAAACATCCCGTATTGACGCACGTCATGGATGGAGGACGCCTGGTCCTTCACGGTCTGCTGCATCACGTCCCAGTCCCATGTTCCAAGGTCGCCCTGCTTTCTCTGGATCATGCCTGTGGTCAGTGTGTTTGCCGCCTCGTTTTTGTTTTTCTCGCCCTGCATCGCAAACTTCATGGTTGCGTCCAGCGCCTTTTTGTACGCTGGCGAAACCTTGCTTTGCGCTGCGCTTTTCTTCTTTTTCTCCTCCAGCGCCTTCTCCAGCGCTTCGTTCCTTTTCTTCCCGGCCTTGATCACAGGCAATCCCTCACTTTCTCAACCCCAGCAGGGTGTAGTACCAGTTTTCCAGTTCGTTCTGATTCTGCATCTTCTGCGGCGATGCCATCGCTCCTACCGCGGCACCGTAGGCAGACAGAGCCAGCATCTGCTGCAGCTTCTCCGTGTCGATGCTGTCATCGTCTGTTTTTTTCTGCTGCTCCTTTCCCTGCATCGAGGTATAGGTGGGCTTCAGCGCCGCCAGATACTCCGGGTGCGCCGCCGCCAGCTGATAGAGCTGAAACAGTCGGTCTCCCTCTCCCTGCCATACTTTGTATGCCTGTTCATACAGCGCTGGCACCTGATCGTTGAGGGAGGCCAGGTACTGCTGGTACGCCTGATTCCCGACCTGCTGGGCGTAGCTGTTGCCGTATCCGCCTGTCAGCGCCGCCGCCTGTCCCATCGTGTCGCGCATGGCGTCCTTGCCCATCTGGGTGTAACGGTCCGCCATCTGCCTGTAGAGCATATCGCCGTTCAGGTCGTATGAAAACGGCCCTCTGTTCATGATCTTCCCATAGATGCTGTTCATCTGGTCGATGTATTGCTGGTTTGCGTTTCCCGCAGTGTAGACCTTTGTTCCGTTCCGGTTGTCCTGCTCCTGCTTCTGCTGCGTCGCCGCCGGATAGGTGCCCCGCTTGTACACATCGTCCGGCAGAACGCCCGCCGTGCCCCCCAGTTCACCCATCTGCTGCATGGTCAGCTCATCCTTTGTTCTCTTCGGCATTTCCATCTTCCCCTTTCCCGCTCAGGCTGTTGATGATGTTCTCCAGCTGCTCCGACAGCTTCCACAGGTATCTGTATACCTGTTCCCACTTTTGCTCCTCGGTTCCCCTCGGCCTTTCCGGCCTCTTGATGGCATGATAGCCCGGCATCAGCCGTCCCTCCCTTTTCTCAGCACGCGGGCAATGGAATAAATCCTGACGCTTCCTTTTCCGCTAAGGCGCACCTGGCAGTGATCGCACCTGCGGGGAATGATGGGTAGCAGCACCGTCCGCAGCGCCGCGCATCTTGTTTCACCCGCCGTGTGCCAAATCCCATCGGAATCGTACATGATTTCCATCTTCATGACGGATCCCTTGCTCATCTGTGCGCGGATGTTGAAGCGCGACAGGTACTTCTGTTCCTCGTACTCAAATCCGAAGGTGCCGAAGGTTGCGCTCCATAGCATGCTTTCCTCTCCGCCGTCCACCTTCTCAAGCACGGTTCCCGCGCCATTCCTGCTGGCGATGATCAGCTCTCCGCCCGCGTTTGCCATGCACCGTGCTTCTGTCTCATCCTCGATGTGCCACAGCCCCCTGGCCGTGTCGTACACATACATCCGCCAGGTTGCGCTTTCGTCCCGCATGCACAGGTAGTACTTGTCCCTGTAGGTTCCGGCGGATGCTTCTGTGAATTTTGCTCTTCCCAGCTTTTCGCTGATGGCGTAGGGGGTCGCGCCGTCGTAGGCCATCACGTCCTCCCGCGCCTTGTACAGGAGCGTCTCGTTGACCACCGCCAGCGATCTCCAGGATCCATCCTGTACGCCTCTGCACTTCAGCGTGTTGATCGTGAAGTTTGCCGGGATTGTGCCGCTGATCTTGTGCAGAAAGCCTTCCTTGAACATGATCGGAACGCCCATGTAGCTGAACGCGCCCGTGAATTTTCCTTCGCTGCCCACCGACATCACATAGCTGTCCGTGCTGACTCCCCGGAAGGTGTACCAGTTCCGGAAGTCTCCCAGTGCGCATGCCCGGATTTCGTTTGTCAGTTGTCCGTCCGCCCGGTCATAGGCGCATCCCCATAGCCGGTTGTTGGCCTCGCAGATATAGTCCAGGTCGGGGATTCTCCGCTCTGCGATCAGCGTTCCGTCCAGCGTCACCGCGCCGTGAAGCAAGCCCGCCACGATGATGTAGTTGTCCCCCCGTCCGTAGATGAGGTTGCTGGTGTTGAGCGCCTCCAGCGTTTTGTCGTCCGCGCTGCTTCCTCCCGCCGTTCCCGATTCATAGGTGACCTCCAGCGCAATCCCCGTAAAGTTGATGGTTCCTCCGTGATCCCCCGATACCTGCGCCGTGTTGTAGGATTGGAACACGAATTTCAGGCTCACGTCCCCGTTTCCCGTCACCTCCACCGGCACCAGGTTTTCCTGCCCTTCCCGCAGCTTCTCGCCGTTGAGGGTCAGCACCTTCGCGCCGTAATGGCTTCCCGACGCGGTCACGCGCAGATTGGCTTGCAGGATTTTTGCTCCTTCCTGGATTCCTGCCACCGTGATGGTCATGACTCTTGAAACGGTCTCTGCCGTGGTGCTGCGATAGTCCGTCCCGCCGTAGTGTGTGGTGTGGAACCTTGAATACAGCGAAAAGGCATCTCCCGGGAAGGACAAGGTTTGCTGCACGGCCTGCGCTCCTCCCTCCTGCGTCTCTCCGGCCCTTCTCACGCCGGAGAGGAAGACGACGTCCTCCTCGCGGATGTCCCTTCCGATCCCCTCCGCCTGTATCTTGATGTAGGTGGTCGCCACCTGGATCCACTCCAGATAGATGGCGCTGTACTGCTTGAGCACATGGGTTTCACCGGATGTGTCCAGCCATAGCTGCTGATCCACCGGGTTCTCCGGCGCTGTGCCGGATACGGTGATGCTTTTCGCGTCATAGTCCGTTCCGTCTTTCCGGCACATCATGGCGCTGATGGTCACGCCTTCCGCCGCCGTCCACCTTGCGCCCATGTCGCCGTAATCGTCTGGGTTGGCCATGTTAAGATACTTTTTATCCGGCCAGATGCATACATAGGCGCCCATGCTGATCAGCTGCTTGGGCTGCATGTGTTCCTCTGCGGACAGCTTCAGCGCGTGCTCCGTGCCGTCCACATAGACATCTCCGCCCTCGCAGACCACCAGACGGTCGGTTCCCAGCATGCCTGTTACCTCTCCTGCAAAGGTGCTTTTTCCGCCGCCGTCCATCCCGGGCCATGTCTTGATGCCTCGCCCCTTGCGGGTGGAAAGCACCGGGAAGTTATCTGCGCTCATGTTCTGCATGTCCGCCATTTCCCCGTCCGCAATGGAAAGCCCGCGGTTCAGCCCATAGAAGACCTGCGTGTTGATCGTGCTTGTGCTCTCATGGTTGAGCATCGGATAAAGCGGCATTGGCTTTTCCTCCCGTTAAAAGATGATCTGCATGCCCTGGCTCCTTGGCATGTGCGTCCTTGTCCAGTAGTCCGAGAACGCCTGATACATGGCGTTGAACAGCAGCGTGTTGTTCTGGTACTTGTCCAGCTCTCCGTTCTTGCTGTCCATCTTTCTTGCCAGCGCGTGATGATAGACCTCCGCGTAGGCGTCCGGCACCAGCAAAATCGTATCCATGGGCGTTTCGTCGTTGTATCCCTCAAACGCAAGCCCATCGGGCCATCCTTCGTGGCGCTTGAGTATTTCCTCCACCACCTGGTGTTCCGTCTCGCTGATCCATGCGATTTTCTGCTGCAGCGAGAAAGCGTTCGGCTTGCACTCGTCGATGCTGTCCAGTACCTGCTGAATCGTCATTTTGCTCCCTCCTATGCAAAATGGGGGAGGGGATTGCTCCCTTCCCCCATGGGGTATTCATTTTACGCCCGGTCAGGACGGATAGGCTTCTGTGGGCAGGCCGTCGCGGAATTTGACCTCGTTGGCCTGTGCCTCCAGCATGATCTGGATTCGCTCGTACAAGGGCAGCGGAACGCTCACGCTCTTCCCGCGCGGCACCTGCCACTTGCGCCCGTTGATGGATACGTAAACGAACTGCTCCTCGCCCTTTGTCGCGTAGGGGAGGAAAACCTCCCGCTTCTCCTGCCAGGGGTCTGCGGCGTTTTCCTGCGCAGCCTTCGCCGCTTTCGCCTCCGTCTTGGCCTGACGCTTCGCCAGCTCCTCCTGTACGCGCTGCTCCACCAGGGCAGTGATGGCTTCCTCCGTCATCTCCTGCTGCTGCTTGATGTCGGTTTCCTGCTTTGCCATGCTTCTCTTCCTTTCTGTCCGGGCCGGTCAGTCGTCAGCCCATGTTGTCCTCATCCACCGCGCCGTACCCGGAGGAGCCGCACTCGATGATGACCATGCGCTCCGGGTAGAGGATGCGCGCCGCCATGGAGAACTTGATGCCCGCTGTGCTGTACTGCTCCAGGGGGCCGCCTGCCTGGCTTGCTGGCTTGTGGATCATCTGCATGCCAGCGCCCTGGGGGTCAACCACGCCGAAGGCGTCCTTGCCGAAAACCATGGGCTGGTAGATGGCCTGGGTGCCGCTCTTCTTGATGACGGGGCACAGCCCGCTTTCGACAAAGCGCACGCCATGCAGCTTGCCGATTTCGCCGTTGTAGATTTCCTCCGGGGAGGCGTACTTGTGAGCCTCGATCCAGTCCTTGCTCTTGCGCAGATCGTAGGCGACGGAGGGATGCACCACGCACACGTACTCGTTGCCGTCGAATTTCCTCGCGTTGGCCTTGTTCAGCACGGTCACGGCCTTGGCGATCATGTCGGGGGTCAGGTTGCAGATTTTGCCGCCGTCCAGGGCCGTCTTGAGGGCCTCACGGGTCGCGGGGGTGCTGACGTAGCTTCCGCTGGCGTCGTATGCGTCCGCAAAGATGACGTTGGTACCGCCGGAGAGCACGTTTCGGATCATCTTTTCGTAGGTGCGTCCGCCTGCCGCGCCCAGCTCCTCCGTCGCGCCCAGCATCATGTCATCCACATGGTGCAGCTCCACCTGCCGGGAGATGGAGACGTACTCGCCGTACTCTGCGATTTCCACCGTCATGGCTGTCATGCCCAGCTTCTTGCCTTCCGGGATCACCGCCTCCTGCAGCCGGTCACAGTCGGGCAGTGTGTTGATCTTTCGCCACTCGCAGGTCATGCCGTGGTTCTGCGGCAGTGTCTGTACCCGTCCGAGCTGCTGATAGATAAATGTTTCTCTCGCGTTTTCCAGCAGTGCGGTGTTGTAGAACACCTTCATGCCGGGGGACAGGGTGTTGTCACCGGAAAACTCGGTGGTCGCGCCGGTGTAGGCGTTGACGTAGTTCCCGGTGGCGTTGACCAGGTTTCCTGACTCCGCAAAAAGCTGGAGGTTCAGGAAAAAGGGGATGAGCATCAGATTGCTGATGCACTGTGTGATCTTGTTCATATTCGCTCCTTTCCCGCAGGAGCAATCCTTAGAAGCGGATGCTTCTGTCTCCTGCGTGTACGCGCCGTGCGATCTCTCGCAGTTCCTGTTTTGTCAGCTTTGACGGGTCGCTCCGGATGTCCACCGCAGGGGAAGCGCTTCCCACGCCGTTTTCGGTCGGCCGGGCCATGTTGGCCTGAATGGTCTGCGCCGCCTGCTGCTTGGCGCGGTTTGCCGCAAAGAGCATCGCGTCGTTGGCGATCTCCTGATGATGCAGGGCGAAGTACGCTTCTTCCACGCTGCAGCCTCCGTTGGGGGCCGTCATCGCTACGAAGCGCTCGTTCTGCATCTCCTTCTGCAGGTCGAAATTGGGGTACTTGGCCTTCAGCGCCTCTCCCTGCTGGATCAGATGGAGGATGTGCCGCCGGTTCTGTTCCTCTTCCGTGAAGCGGGACACCTGCGCCTGCGCGTCATTGCGCTGCTTTTCCATCTGCTTGAGCTGCTTGAGCACGGAGATGGGCGTACCCGTTCGGATGCTCTCCTCCTCATAGAGGCTGTCATCGTCCAGGTACCTTGCAACGATGCCGTCCACATCGTCTTCCTTCAGGCCCATTTTTTCCGCCATGGCCTTCAGCATCGGAGCCAGCTTGTCCATCCGTGTTTGATTCTCCTCCGCGCCCTTCAGGCGCCCTTTGAGGATGGTCTGCACGTCTTGGTCAAACTGCTTTTTGTACTTCCCGTTTTTCAGCTCGTTCCATGCATCGGCTTCGTCCTTCGGCTCCTTTGTGCCCGCCTGCGCCTGCGCTGGCTGCTGCGGCTCGTCCTGGATGCCGAATCTGACGTTTGCCAGGGGATTGCGTTTTCCCATCCGCTTTCCAGCAGCGGCGACCTGCTGTGTTACGCCCGTGTCAGCAGCGGCGTCCTGCTGTGTTACGCCCGTGATGCCTGCTCCGTTGCTGCCGGTTGCGCCTGCGCCAGCGCCGCCCTCTGCAAAAAGCTGCAGGTTGATGGGATACTTGACCATGTTAGCCCTCCATTTTCTTTTGTCGGTTCCCCGTCGATTGTATGATAGCATGGAAGATCTGCCTTTTGAAGTCGCAAAAGAGGCCGTCACCTTTCCACCCGGATGCACTTGGGATATGCCTTTTCCAGCATGCATAGCCCGTCCTCCAGCATCTTCAGCCGTGCCCGGATACCCTCGTCCCTGTCCGCTTCTTCCAGCTCAACCCGGCTGTTCCCCGGCTCCAGGTCGTAGGACGCTCTGTATCCTGCATTGACCGCACTGATCAGAAAAGCCTGCAAAAGCACTGATGCCGCGCAGCATACCAGGTCATGCCCTTGTGCGTTTCGTTCCGCCCCCGCATGCCCCTCCACCGAGATGATGCCCTTGCTCCTGTCAATCCTTGCCTTGATCATCCTGCTCACCTCAGTTCGGACGGATGGATTCGTCCAGCGCAGCCCGCATCCGATCAATGGCGGGGGAGGTTGCTTCCCCCTCCTCGGATTTTCCCGCCTCCACCGCGTCCTCCTGCGGCTTTTCTTTCTGCTCTGTTCGCTCCGGCATCTGCGCAGTACCTTGCATTCCCATCAGCGCCTGCTGCATGGCCATCATCTGCTGCCCCTGCATGATCTTCTGTACCATGCTGTCCTTGCCCTTGAACTCCATCATGGACAGCATCATCAGCGATTGCTGGGCCATCATCGGATTAAAGATGCCCATCTGATAAAACTGCGTCGCCAGATCGTTGAGGGCCATGCGGGTGTAGGCGCCTTCCCGCTGCACATGCACCTCCACGTCGATGACCGGCAATCGGTATGCCGGCAGTCCGTCAATGCCCATCGTCTGCTGCATCTGCAGCCCGGCGTTTGAGTACGTCATGTACTGCATCGCGCCGTCCTCTCCCACGATGCGGAACTGCCTCTCCATCGTGTAAAACTGCCGGATCCGCTCGATCACCATCGTGTACAGGCGCTTCATGGCCCGGTAGCTCGTCCGGCTGGCGTCCTTGCTGGATCGTCCCGCGTCCTCCTTCAGCGCCTGGATGGCGATGCCGCTGGTCACGCCGCTCGGCACCGTTCCGTTTTGTACGTCCGTGTTGCCGGTGATGAATTTCAGCTCCTCGATCTTGCTCTGATACATCTGCAGCGCGTTCCCGTGAAGCTGCGGCGTCGTGATCGGCATCACCGAATCGCTGCCGAGGCTGGCGTTGCTCTCCACGATGGCGTTGGACATGTCCATGAACTGCTCCAGGTTGATACCAGCCGCCTTCGATGCGAAATATCTCGGCGTGGATGATACCGTCGCGTTTGTCACCATCGCCTGGGACATGGTGTCAATGTCCGCCTGGGTGTCCTTTCCCACGTCGATGTAGCCGATGCCGTAGATGCTGTCCGCCACAGGGAAAAGCACGTCTTCCACAAAGGGGTATAGCCCGTCGGCGTAGTAACCGTCCTCCGCGCAGGCCGGATCATCCTCCGATGCGTACAGGACGGTGTCGCCCACATACTGGCAGTAGTGCAGCACCTGCTTCCCGCCCTGCCACAGTTTGTAGTACCAGTCCACCACCATGGCCTTATCCGTGCTGTCCACGTTGTCATCGTGGATGTACTCCGCCACCTTCCGCGGGTTGCCTCCCAGTTTCCCCTTCAGCTCAGGATAGCGCTGCTCCAGCAGCTCCTTATGCACCATCTTGACGTGGAAAACGTTCCGGCTGTCCTGGATCTCGTCGATGCCCGGCTCCGCGAAGAAGTTAAGGACGTTGATCTTCTTCACCTTCACGTCCCCCAGGCCGTTCATCGCCCTCCCGTCCCAGAAAACTCCGTAAAGCGCCGTCCCCTCTGTTTCCTTCTGCCATGCGCACTGGCTGTAGGTTTCCTCAAATCCGTTCTGCGCCAATACCACCGGCACGATGGCGCTCAGGTGCTTCGCCTCGATTTCGTCGCTCTTTTCCCTCGCCAGAAAAAGCGGCTCCGGGAAAGCGTCCATCGCCTCCGCGTGCTTGCCCACGATGCAGTTCCATAGCCACGCCGTGTTGGATTTCCGCTTCTGCGTTCCCTTCGTGCCCCGGTCTGCCTCGATCTGCTCCCAGTTTCGCATCTTCCACCACTGCTGGGCGCTGATGATCCGTTTTTCCACGCTTGCTTTCCCTGCCCGGTACTTTTCCAGCGTCTCCGTTGCTTCCCGCAGTCGGTCTTCGTTCATGCACTTCATAGGCTTCTGCATGATCTCCATCGGCTTTTGATCCGCCGTCATGCGCTCCTGTTCGCCGCGCTCCTGCAAAACCCCGGCTCCCTCCGGCGCCCCCTGTCCCGCTTTCCGCATCCGCTGAAGCTGCATCAGCTCCTCGGGCGTCGGCAGTGCCATCCCTCCTGCCTTAGTTTTCCTTTCCTGCTTTTCCATGTCCATCTTCGTCCCTCCTTATCGCCTTTTCACCATGTCCAGCGGGTCGCTCCCGTATGCCGGATGATACTCGCCCACCTCCATGTGAGGCTGTATCGGCCTGGACATGCAGAAGTAGCGCCACTCGTCCGCCGCGTGATCCTCTCCATGAGTGTCCAAGTCCTCCGGGTTGTGCTCCGAGTATACCAGCGTCGGAATCGTGCGGATGAAGTCCTCACAGCTGTCCAGCACATACATCCGCGGATATCCCTCGCTGTCAAACTGTAGCCTGTAATGACACTGCATCCATCCGCTCACCCGCTCGTGATCGCCTTTTACGAAGTGTATCCCGTATGACGCTGCGGTTTCCGCAATACTTTTGCCCGTCTGCGCGTCCCAGATCGCCGGGTCTGCCACGCCGTACTCGATCCTGTGTCCCCGCAAAAGCGGGTGCTCCCTTTCCATGCGGGAGATCTCCGCAAAGACCTGATCCGGCGTCTTCCGCACACCCTCGTCCGGCATCACCTGCCCGGACATCTTCTTCACGCCGTACAGCTCCGCGATGCGGTAGATGACGCCATCGTAGTCCACCGCCCACCACCCGCAGGAAAACGGTTTGTTGTAGCCCCAGTCAAAGGATCGGTAGACAGGCCATGTCCTGGGCAGGGTGAAGCCCTTTGCGGGGATGACGTGGGTCCATTGCCTGGTCGCCGCCTGCTCCGGCCGGTTGGCAAACTCTTCGAAAAACTGACCTTCAAAGATGTCCCAGTCTCCCTCCAGCCATGCCTTCCTCAGTTTGGGCGGCAGCGCCATCAGCTCCTTGACGTAGTCCGGATCCGCGTCCAGCAGGGCGCGGTTGTCCGTCACCAGCGCCTTGATAAAGTGATAATCCTCCGGATGCTCTCCCGGCTTGTATACCTTCTCGATGAAAAGCCGCTTGAAAAAGCTGTGGCTCTCTCCGCCCGGGTTCATCGTGTATATGCACTGCTTGGGGAAGGCGTTTTTGCCGCGGTTACAGGCGCGTATCCTGATGATCCATTCCTCCTTGAATTGCGTCGCCTCATCGATGAAAATCCCGTCGTATTCCTGTCCCTGATACCTGCGCACATCCTTATCGGAGTCGCAGTAGCCCAGCTGGATCATGCTCCCATTGTGGAAGGTGAATCGCTTTTTCCCGTCGTGGTACCTGGCGATGCCGTCCAACAAGCCCAAAAGCGGTTGGATGTGGTTGCTTTCCAGCTCCGGGTAGGTTCGACGGAGGATCAATGCCCTGTAGCCCCTGTATTGCAGGCAGTTTTTGCTCGCCTTGGCTCGTACCGCCCAGCTCTTTCCTCCACCCCGCGCACCTCCATACCCCAGATGGTGCGCCGTGGACTCAATAAATTCAGCCTGCTGGGGCGATACCTCCCAGTCAATCCTGATCTGCTTCTTCTCCCGCATCTTTTCTTGCCTCTTCCGCGCTCCTGATGGTCATGGTCAGCTGCACCTCCGTCTCCTTGCTTTCCTCCGCCGCCTTTCCCTCCTCGAAGCGCTGCTTGCGCTGGTCCAGCGCCAGTCGCTGCCTTGCCAGCTTCTGCGCAGCCTCCTGCGCAGGCGTCTGGATGCCGTAGAGCTTGATCATCGTCTCGGTGTTTGCGTAGATCGCGCTGGCCAGGGCGGACATACCCTTTAGGTTTTTCACCCGCTTCTCCGGCGGCTCCTGTCCCAGCTCCTCCACCGTCCTGTCAAGCAGATTGGCCATCTTGCCCGCCGCCGTGCTGATGACCTCCAGCTCCCTCGCGCGCAGGCGCGACGCGCGCGCGACGTACTTTTCCTCCGTTTTCTGCCGGATTTTTTCCTTCAGCTTTTTCCAGCCATCAGATGTAGCTTTTTTGTAAATCCGGCTTTCGCTCACGTCCCATTTTTGGGCGATTTCCCGCACCGTCATTTCGCCCGCCAGGTAGTCCTCCCGGATCCCTGACCATTTTTCCCGATCGTCCACGCCTGCACCTCCTCCCTGATCTTTTCCCTTTCTTTCACTTTATCTCAATGACTGCCCTTTTTGAAGTCGTGCAGCCTTCCACCGTTCAAGCTATCCGCACTGTCGTTCCTCCTGCTTTGAAGTTTTGATTCTTTTCGATATTTCTCAAATTTTCTTTTATAATTCAAAAAATTTTTCAAAAACCTATTGTTATTTTCAAAAAAATTTTCGAAAACCTATTGACATGTCACCCAATGGGTGGTATAATCATAGTGTCGGGAGGGCAAGAAAGACAGAAGCCCGCCGAGCGAAGGAGAAAAGACCATGACCGAGATCAAGATCACCCGCGAAGTTGACGAAGGCTCCTACACCTCTATGGAGTATGTGATGCTTCTGGACGGCAAGGAGATCGGCTGGGCTACCCTGAGCGTTGACCGCAAGTCCGCCTACTGCGAGCGCATCGACATCGACGAAGCGTACCGCAATCAGGGTCACGGCACTGAGATGCTCAAGACCCTGAGCGATGAGTTCGGCAGCATCTTCCTTGCTCCTGACAGCGAGGACTCGCAGCGCCTGTACGACCGCCTGGGCTATGATGTCACCGATAAAGCCGACTGGTGGGCAGTGGATCAGGGCTACGGCGTGTACGAAATCTGATGAAAATCCCGCCCCGGAGGTTACGAGGGCAGAAAGGAAGCGAGAGCATGAAAGTTAAGGCATGGGGCATCAAGCAGGGCGTGTGGGGCGGAAAGCCGAGGTACTACTACTTCATCAGCAAGGAAGCCCGTGACGAGTACTATGATAGTCACGATTACTGCGACAAGCTCCGCTGCAAGAAAGTTGACGCTGAATTTGTGTACGATAGCGTGGAAGCGCTGAACGCCGCGGAACGCTTGTAATAGTTCATGGCCGTTCGTCTAATCCACGGCAGAAAGGAAGTAAAGACCATGATCATTAAGCTGACCGACATCATGAAGGCCCTCATCAATAACCAGTCCCTCGAATGGGAGTACGACCATTGGACGTACTATCTCCATCTGGCTGATGTGCTTCCAGGTGCTGACGACGAGTGCTTCACCGCCAGCCCTGCCCGTGTCTGGAGCGACTACGAGAGCGATAACCCCGATTACATGTACAACGTCCTTGAGCGCGAGGACAACCAGTACTTCATCGACATCTGCCGCGACCTGCTGGATCAGCTGAGCGAAGAAGGCTATGAGGTGCTTGATGACTCCGACACACTGCCCGCCAGCAAGTACATCGACCCTCCTGCGCGAGACGATGACGACGAGGACGATGAGGACTGACCGACACGCCGGGCCTGGGCGGATAATCCCCGGCAGAAAGGGTGATCCATCATGAACATCAAAGAGCTAAGGACGGCCGCATGCATGACACAGCAGGCCTTCGCCAGATACTTCGGGATCCCTAAGCGGTCAATCGAGAACTGGGAGGGTGGGAAGCGTGAGTGCCCCGCCTACCTGCTGGATCTTATCAGCTACAAGCTGGAGCATGAATCGCTCCAGCCGCCCATGACCGTCACCCAGGCCCTGCTCCTTTTCGCGGAGCACGCGCCTTACCACACCGAGCAGTGCCTGGAGCTCATCCGCCATATCGAGCTGGGCGACAAGGAGATCTTCGGCCGCAAAGGCGTGCAGTACATCGCGGCCCATCTGGATGAGTATCTGGATTTCCCTGTCGAGGTTCAGCAGCCGCTCCGTCAGGTGATTGACAGATGGATGGCGGAGCATCCTGCCACTTGATCCTGACCACACAAAAAAGGCGAGGATGAATCCCCGTCTTTTTTTATTCGTCCTGGTAGATCTCCCGCATCATGACACGGTAGTGCTCGCACTTGTCGTAGTTCCGTTCGCAGTAGGTGTGCTGATAAAATGATTTTCTCTTTTCCTCCCGGAAGATGATGGCGTTTGTGCACCCCTCCATCACCCCTTCACAGTGGATTTGCTTGCTGGAGTGCTGGCGGAAAAAAGGGCACTTGATATCTCTTGTCCCTCTTGTGGATGACAGCTTGTCCTTTCCTGTGCTCTTCTTCCCGTCCATGCCTGATCTCCTTTACGCTTTCGCGTCTCTGATCATGTCAAACAGCGTTTCTCCCGTTTCTCCCCGGATCGTCGCTCTGAATCTCTCTGCCGCCGTACACATCTTTACGGCTTCCACCGCCAGACTGAAGCACTCCTGTTCCAGGATATCTGCTTCCCACATTCTTCCTGGATCTGCCGTCTCGATCAGCTCTGCCATGGCCTGTGCTTTCTTCCTTACGGATTTTGCCATTTCCATCATCCGCCTTTCGATCACCTGCATATCCCCGAACCCTTCCGTGAGGGACGCATATCCCATCCCTTCCAGTTGATTCCGCTCCTCCACCCCGATGCTGATCGCCCTTCGGAGCTGATCAATCATGCGCTCATACGCGCTTTTTCATCTTCCTTTCTGCCTCTCTCATGCAGCTGTAGTTGCAGTAGTACTTGTCCCCGAGCTTGTATCCCCAATCCGCGCTTGGCCTGACGAATTTCGCCCCGCAGTTTTTGCACTTTGTGTCGATGCCGAATCCGTATAGGAGCACTTTTCCCGGCTTTCTGCCTCTTGCTTTATCCTGCTGCATTTTCTGCTCCCTCTCTTTCGTACCATCCGTCAATCATCTTCGGCTCCTGCTTTCTGATCGTCTCGCATGCCACCGAAAACTTCAGCACCTCCCTGGTGCCCTCCACCCGCAGCAGAGCGCTTTTCGGCCCTTCCCGGTCGTTATACCTGACCAGCACATGCTCCTCCGCGCCGGATTCGTCCTTTGTGCGTGTGAGCATGTAGGACCTGACCACCCGCACCCGCTGTGCGCCCAGCGATCTCATGTACATGTCCGCCTGAACCTTTACTGTCCCCAGCACCAGCTCCCGGCATCTGATCCGTGTCATGTCTCTGCCTCCTGGATTATCTCGTCTTCAAATCTGTGATGATTTTCTTTTCCGTATAATTCCTCCGCGATTCTCCTGAGCACGTCCACCGCGCATGGGAGCGCGATGCCGTTGCCCCACATCTTGTACCGGGCGGAATCACTGCCCTCCACGCCGTCCTCCCACCAGTCCGGGAAGCCCTGCAACCGGCAGCACTCCAGCGGCGTCAGGCGGCGGACGATGTACTTGCGTGGTGGCTTGCCTGAAGTAAGCACCGCTTGCTGATCGTGCATGCAGTCCAGGGTGTTCATCTGCTCTGCCATGCTCATCTGATGGAGTTGACCATTTCCGACGCACAATGCGGTATCCGGCGTGTAACCGTCCATTAGGCGGTCTATCTCATCCAACGTATCTTTCGTGATTTTGTACGTGCAATAGTAATCATGATACAGAGTTTCAATCCTGCACACATTGTTAATTAAGTCATCCATGTAGTTTGCCATCGCCAGCTTTCCAAGGCCGCAAACCATGTTGCACAGGTCGTTGTCAGCCAGTAGGGCCTGTTTGATCTTCACAAGCATGGAAACGCTTCTCGCCGGGACTTTGAAATCACCTATGCTTTTCCACCTCCAGCGTTCCATCGTCGTAGAGCACTATGCGGTCACCCTGACATGCCATCATCGGGCCGTTAGGCGTTGGAACTAGGAGCTTGCGTTCCATCGGGTAAACCGTGATCCGCGTACCGATCAGCCGCTGCAGCCGAACGCCGGGCATACTCGGCCCAGATGCCGTTCCGCCGATGGTAAAGCTATCAATCACTGCAGTCATTTGTCCGCACCTCCGTCCTTCTTCGCGCCATCAGCGCAGTAAAATTCAAACGGTCTCTCTCCAAGCCCATTATTGCATAGCCGCAGAGCGCGGTTGTAATACTTGCACTGCCTGCACCGCACCACCTGCACCAGCTCTCCCTTTGCCATCTGATGCATCTCGTGCAGATCCGCAATGGAAGCATATCGCGCAGGCTCAAACTGCGGACACTTCGGTGCCACATCGTTCGAGATGGACACCGCCCACATGTGGCACGCGGAGAAGTGGAAGCAGTCGTCACAGGTGCGGGAAGGCGTTTGGTTATCTTTCTTTGCCATGCTCTTCCTCCTTCGCGTCCATCTTCGCGCCGCAGTTTGGGCAATAACCAGACCCGAATGGGTCTCTTGTATCGAAAGCGCCGCATAAGCTACACTCGCCATCATTCAACCACCGCCCGTACCGCACGGGTTCAGCGTCCACGGCAGGAACATCCTTTATTGCGCAGATGCATTTTGCAACAGTCCTTGCGTTCTTCTCCGAAAGCTGTGCACCAAGCGCCGTGAGCGCTCTTTCTGCATCTTTTCGCTTGATAAGATCATCCATGTCCGTATCACACCTCCCACGGAAATTCCTGACGGAAGCAGTCACCCATGATCTCCCGTAGGCTCTCCTTCATGAATACCTTCACGCCAGTAATAGAAGCCTCGTCAAGAATCACAAACAACCGCATGCTTATGTGTGTCATATTCTGCAAACGTTCTTACGCTATTGAATATGGCCTTGTGGTTGACCCATCGGGCAAACGCTTTCATTTCCTTCGTCGGCTCCATATTGTTTTCAAAGTCCCGGTACGGCTGCGCAAATACCTCTGCGCCGACTTCTCGCAGGGCAATGGCTCTCCTTTCTGCCGATGCAATATCCTGCACAAGCAGATACACGAATACCCTATACGGCTTTACACCGCATTCCTCCAGCATCCGTATTGCTCTGATTACTACGTCCAGCATAGCATCTGTATCGCAGCTCATGCGGATAAACCTGATCCATCTGAGATTTGATAACAGCTTTGCAATCTCCGGCGTTATCAACCGTGCATCAAGTCCCTGGTTGAAGTCTATCCGCACGTTCTGACCAACCATACTTCGCATCTGCTCGATTCCATGTGCGCAGGCCAGCACATTGTTGTCCATGAAAACAATATCCCGTCTATCCGGGCGTTTGATTTCTTGCCATGTGCGATACTGGCGTATGGCTCCTTCTTTCTTCGGTACAACGCACCACGGACAACGCCTGATACATCCTCGTGTAAGAAAACCTATGGCATGGTCGCACTCGGGGTAAATGGAATAGTCCGGCTCCATTGCGTCTATCTCCTCAGGCAGCTCCTCGTATATCCCGTAGCCGGTTCCGCCTTTGATGGTGTCAGGCGGCAGATAGGCGCACTCCGGCGTGAAAGTAAACACTTTGCTGGAATACACCCGGTCGAACGGAAACATTGGTGCCCACCATTCCACAGTATCTCCCTGCGCCTTGTGCCATGCGGATATTTTCATCAACGCCAGATTTGGGAATCCAGTTTGATCGCTGTCATGCAGTCCGATATGCATGTTATTTCCTGTCCTACTGATCAAATCAAGTCTCATGCTTCTCCCCATCCGTCAATCGTATCATCCCCCGCACCGCTCCGTCCACATCCCCGGCTCGGAGCTGCCCCCGGATTGTCCGGTACTGCTGCACCGTCAGCCTGCGGCGGATGGAGGCCAGCAGACGATATGGAGCGCATGTCTCGTCAATCATCCGAACGTCATCCATCAGCCTCCACCTCCTCAATCCTTTCAAACGGTTCTCGGAAGTTGATTCGGATGCCCATTTCCTCATAGACCTGATCAATCAGCTCCTCGGTTGTCAGCCTGTGCGCGATAATCTCATCCATCTCGCTCATCAGCTTCATGCCGCCGTTGTGGCCGTAATTGCCCAGCTTCTTCATCGCCAGCAGGGCAGCGGCGTAGCATTCCTTGATGGTGTATCGCACCGCATGTTCGCTTCCGGCGTTATATCCCATGTTGTAGGCCATCTGCACGACAGGGTCCTTCTGCATACGGGCCTTTACCTTGGCTTCAGCCTTTGCAATCAGGCGCTCCTCCTTGCGGATCTGCTGCCTTGTCATCACCGTTTCCTCCCTCCTCCCCGAAGGGTCATTCCTGCCCGTCCACGAAAACCTTCTTCTGCCAGGCAACCAGATATGCCCCCACCACCTGATCCCATGCAATTGCCACAATCTGATCCGCGCCCCGCAACGGGTGCTCATCGTCCCTGATCAGATCGTTGATCACCTTTGGCGCCGTAACGTACTCATATTCCAGTTCGTATCGGATGCGGCCCATGCCTCCACCCCCTTCTCGTCCTTTTGTGTCAGTACCGCGTAGATGTACGCTCCTCCCACCCACTCGCTCGTTTTGACCTGCATCTCCAGCACTTCATATCCCGGATAGCATGCCTCCATGTGCATGCGTGCGATGTCCGGATCTCGCTTGATTTCCTGCGCGATCTTCTCCACGCGCCTCCTGCTGATTTTTTTGTCCGCTTCTGTCGCCTGCGGCACCTTCAGCCCCTTTGACGCGGCCCACCGGTGCTTCCGCTGGAAGCTGTCCGCCCTGTTCCCCGCGCATACCTGCTTGGCGATGTATCTTGCCCAGCCCGTCAGCCCCTCCCTCATCCGCTGCGCGCAGCGTGTGTTGCAGATGCCGTGGTGCTTTATCCACAGGTTTTCCACTTCTTCCCGGGCCAGCTCTGCCTTCAGCACCATGTGGTGGTGGTACCTCGTTCCCCACCTGTTGGAGACCGTGACCTCCGTGACGTATACATAGGCCGGATCAGACGCACCTCGCCTGCGGCACATCCGCTTGATGCGTGCCAGGTAGTTGCGCATGTTCTTCTGCGCGTCCTCGATGGTTTCCGGTTCTTTCCCCTGCGCGTAGGTGCATGTGACCAGGTGATCCCCCGGGCCGAAGTTGGCGTTGACGATCTGTACCAGCCTGTCCTCCGCGCGTTTTGCGTTGATTTTCCGCTGTGCGTCGTTTGTCGTCTTTTTTTCTCGTTCCCGGCTCAGGCGCTTCTCCGCGTCCCGCCTTGCGGATGTGTCCCAGATGGGGTAGGACGCGCAGTAGAGCAGCGGCCCGGCCTTGATGGTGCGTGTCCTTTGCTTTTCCACGCCCCGCTGCCATCCCGGCTGGATTTCTCTGTCCTTGCTGATCTCCATCAAAAGGCGGATGTCCTGCTCCCTCATCTGTGTCCCTCCCCCTGAGCCACTCCAGGGAGGTGGCTTCGCTTCGCTTGCCCCCTCCCGCCGTGGCGGGCGCCCACCCCCTTCCGCTGCCTTCCTCCACCGGAAAGCAGCATCAGGAGGATTCTTTTCGTTTTGCTTCTCTGAATGCTTGATTTTTGATTACCGCATTCAAGCCTGCGCAGAGGGTCTTTCACCCTCTCCTTTTAATAGGTAGATTCTCATGATTTCCCGTGATTCTCAAGCGCCACCCGGGCCTTTTCTGATGGCCCGGATGGCGTTGTTTTCTTTGCTGTTTCGCTTATTCGACGATTCGATTCAGGAACTCGTCCTTTGCTTCCATCACATCGTCAAATCTTCCTGTCGCGGAGAATTTCAGCCCGTCGTACTCGATGTGTACGGTCATCGGCTGTTCCCAGACCCATGCGTCCTCGCGCTTGTCTTCATTGCCCATGCGCGTTGTGTTCATGGCTCCCTTTTTCTCCTGTCCCTCCTTGATCAGCACCGGAAGGCCGTCGTTCTTCAGCGCTTCCAGCATGATTTCCCTGATCTCGTCCCAGTCCATCCTGCCTCCCACGCTTTCGCGCATGTCTCCGTCCTCGTCGTAGATTTCGATGCGAACCTTGTCCTTCTTCATGTTGCTCCTCCTCGGTTGTTTTTGCACATCTGTGCGAAAGCCCCCTGCGGGATTTGAACCCGCAGCCTGCTGATTACAAATCAGCCGCGCTGCCGTTGCGCCAAAGGGGCAAGAGCGATCCTTTGCGGCTTTTCGCCGAGGATCGCGGCCTGGGGGAAGTTGTCATCCCAGCGCCTGGCCTTATAGGCCTATGGAGGATGTAACAAAGGCTGCTGCTTAAAGCCTTTGTCTTGTGCGGCGCGCGGGTCCTGCCCCCGCTCCATCCGTTGCCAGTCGGACGTCTGTCTTCACCAGCGTCGCATCCAATGGCAGGATTCCCTTTGCCCGCCCTGGATGGGAGGGAATCCATCGTGAGTCTTACACCCACCGACCGGGCTGCACTTTGCCCTAAGGAGGCCGGACGGATCATGCCTGAATCCGCCCTTGGTGCGGCCGGACGGAGTTGCACCGTCCTGTCCTGTCTGCCGCATGTGCGCCGGGCCTTCAAGCACCATTCCCGGCGCGGTATGAAATTGTCCGCTTTCGCGGAGGGCGTGTTGGCGCCGCCCCTGGAGCGGCGAACGGGAATCGAACCCGCAGCCTACGGCTTGGAAGGCCGTTGCTCTGCCAGTTGAGCTATCGCCGCATGGGCCGGTTCCCCGGCCATCTGATTCGTTTTTTTCAGAAACTCATCCGTTTCTTTTTTTCCCCAACCCATATCACCCGCTGCTCCGGCGGCGTCCTGTCCTCGTGATATAAGCTGCAGTCCTTGTTTTTGTTCTCCAGCTCGCCGAATGCGCTGCATGGCCTGCTTGCCCGCTCCGGGTGATAATAGGTGCAGTGGACGCAGTCCCGCTCCCCATGCTTCGCCCATGTCATGCGCAGATCGCCCCCAGGATCACCATCGCCGCCCAGCAGATCCCTGCCATCGCCGCGGCAAAACCTGCCCCGATGATGATTCCTTGCGCATTCGCCCGATGCGGTTTTCCCGTCTGGATCATCCACCTGCTCTCGCTTCGGTGGGTTGTTCTCGTCACATAGTCCGGCAGTTTTCCCGCTGCGTACATCTTCCTCCACCCCCTGATTATTCATCCTCAACCAGTGCCATGATCATGGCTTCATCCGACCTCAACGGGCAGGACGCGAATTCATCCCCCGCTGCCCCTGCCGCGACAACCGTTCCGCACAGCCAGTCCCCTCGGAACGGAAAGTTTCCCGGAAGGCCCTTCAGCTTTCCCTCCTCGTTGACGATCAGGATCAGCTCCTCATTCACCGTCACCGTCTCGATGTACCCTCCGACCAGCTGCTGAAAATCTTCCAGCCTGTTCTCGATGTTCCATGGGTTCCAGTTTTCTCCCGGCTCCTTGACCATCACCACAATGCGGCTCTTCTTCTCCATATCATTCTGCCCCCCTGATTTTTCCCTGCCAGCCCATGTAGCGCAGGAATGGGATGCGCGGTATCTTGGTATAGCGTCCCACCCTCATCACGGGGAAGCCCAGGCCATTGCGGCCCTCCTGGGTCTGTGCCATCACGCTGATGTAGTATGGCGAGCTCCCCGTTACGCTTGCCACCTGGGCAGGCGTCAGCATGTTGCAGTCCATGTCCGCCAGATCAGCCAGCGTCAGTCTCTTTTTTTCCATTTCTCATGCTTCCTCCCTTATCCGGCACGGCATACCGTCAGGCCGTAAGCCTCTGTTTTGATCAGCCTGCCCATGCGGATGCCCAGCAGCTTGCCCATCCATTCCTCCCGTGCCGCGTGGGTCATGCTTGCCCCGTTCACAGCGCTGTATGCGCTGCACACGGCGTCCAGCGCCTCGCTGGCTGTCTGGCACATGCAGGTGAAGCATGCGTTTCCCATCTGCATCGTCACCTCGATGCTGTAGCTCATTTCCTTTGCCTCCTGTTGTGTTGGATTTGGTGGCGTGGAAGCCTTTTCGGTTGTATAGGCCGAGGCTTCCCCCGTTGGCATGCAGAAACCAACCGGGCGCGCCGCACTTCGCGCTTTCCGAAAGGATGCCGGGGCGTCACCCCCGGTGGCGCGGCAGGCAGGATTCCAACCCGCATACACGGTTATCCCTCGTCGTCCAGGCGAGCTTGGATGTCCGTCGCTCTTTGTTGAGCTACCGCCGCATATGCCTCCCGCAGGGGAGGCTTACTGCTTTACTTTCTTTTCCTGCTGTGCTTTCCAGGCTTCAAAGCGCCGCATGTTCTCCGGCTCTGCGTAGAACGCCCTCGCCGCCTCCAGCAGGATCGACGCCGCCGTGTCCTTCAGACCCTCCGGCAGCTTTTCCGCTCCGGCTTTGCCCATGCTCCAGCGCCCCCTCCCTTAGTTGCTGTCCTTGCTGTCCTTCATCGCGGCCAGATACCCGGCCAGGAAGTCGTGTGCCCGTGCGCACTGCTCCGGCGTCAGCGATTCCAGCTCGTCCCGCAGTTCCTCCTGCCAGGTCTTGGTGGTGTTTGCCATGGTGATTCCTCCTTCTTCTGTTTCCGTGCTTCATAGCTTCGGGTGTTTTTATTCGCCCTTTGTTATATCTGCAACTATATATTATCACCATTTATTATATCTGTCAATATATTTTTCTTCAAAAAATTCAGAAAAATACTCTTGTGAATATATTCTTTTCGTGATATACTATAAGCGAGGAGGTGATTTCTTGAAAGATCGTATCAAGCAGATTCGGAAAGATGTTAAGCTGAATCAGACTGAATTCGGTTCTGAGATCGGTTGCTCTCAGGCTGCAATTACCAGCTATGAAACTGGACGAGTCGTCCCCGACAAATCGATCCGTCTTCTGATCTGCGAGAAATTCAACGTCAACGAGGCGTGGCTGGAAACGGGGGAGGGCATGCCGTACCGGGAAGGTCTGATTCCCGGCCTTGTGCACGCGCTGAGCATCATGCCCGATGTCCGCGCCATGCTGGAGGAAAAGCTGCCCCACGTGTCGGACGAGAGCTGGCGGAAGATGAACGAAGCCTTCAAAGCGTTCCTGGATGACATGAAGTAAAAAAAGCTGCCTTTCGGCAGCTTTTTTCATTTGTTCTCTTGTTTGTTCGCTTCTCATATGTGTATGATTAGTTGATGAAATGTTGATCTTACCAATATATCCATTCTTTTATTTACGACAACTTTGTAGAGGATGATCATCATGACAGATAATAACTTTCGAGATAGCGCTGAAGGTGTCATCATTTACATTGTCATTGGCTTGGTAATTGCTCTTATTTTCGAGCTTCTTCCAGAAGGTTCTTATCATTTTTTCTCATTAGTGTTTTGGCCTGTTCTTTTTCTATTGGCTATATTCAAGAAAAACAAATAATACGTCCAGCATCTGGCTGTTCTTGATAAAGCAAGAGCCGCCCATCTTCGGGCGGCTCTTTTCATGCCTTGCATTTCTGTTTTTCCCTGCATTTCTGATACTGTCTGTTGAGCTTTTTCGCCGCATACTCCTGAAGGATCCTTTTCACCTCTTCCAGATCCCGTTCCTCCACCAGCTCAGCATAACGGTGGATCATCTTTCGCTCCGCCTTCGTATACTTCATCACGTCAACCTCCTTCTATTGTGAGAACGTTCGTTCTCTTCTCTCGTATATAAGATAACACATTCTTCTCTTCTCGTCAAGTCTCTTTTATTTTTGTGTTTTCTTCTATGTGCTTCCATGCTCTTGTAAACTCTCGTATGTTGGTGTATACTCTTTTCATCGCAACACATTTCCCCATACGAATCGATTTGCTTGCAGGAGGCCCTCATGAATTGCCGTAAATGCTCCCGCGCCATCCCTGATGATTCCGTTTTTTGTTGTTATTGCGGTTTGAAGCAGGAAATTACGCGCCGTTCACGCCGTCGTTCCAACGGCACCGGCACCGTTTTCCGCTACCGCAACGGATGGGCCATCGAATACACCGACGGGTGGGCAGCATCCGGCGATACCATCCGCCGCGTCTATCGTCGGAAAAGCGGATTCAAATCCGCAAGAGAAGCGGAAGAAGCCCTGCTGAAGCTGCGCGACAATTCAGAAGATTCATCGACCACCAGCAGCCGCCACATCATCACCAAAACCGTCCGCGAACTGTGGGAAAGCTATTCATCATCTGAATTGCAAAAACGCGGCGCCTCCACCCGCCAGGCCTATGAAATCGCATGGCGGAAGCGCATCAACGGCACGATCGGCGACAAGCACATCGACGAAGTGACGCTTGATGACCTAAATGGCATCGTTGCCAGCTGCACCTACGATCCCGCAAAGGATGTGCGCGACTTGATGTCCATCCTGTTTCAGCGCGCGATCGTTGACCGGCAGACCACCGTAAACCCCACTAAGCTCATGACCATGCCAGACCAGGCACCCAAGGAAATCACACCCTGGCTCGGCAGCGAAATTACATCCTTGTGGACTGCATGGGGAAGCGGAGAGCGCATCGCCGGTTACTGCCTGCTGATGATCTACTCCGGCATGATGACCGGCGAGCTTCTTCGCCTGAAGGAGGATATGATCAATTGGGATGATCAGCAGATCATCGGATGTGGCCTGAAAACAAAGAAGCGCAAGGAAATGCCCATCATCTTCCCGGACATCATTGAGCCGATCCTGCGCGAGCTGTGCGCCACAAAGTCCGGCAAGCGCGGGTCTGAAGGTTATGTCATGGATGTGAGCGAACGGGTTTTTTACGACCGTTTTTCCAAAATGAAATCTTCCCTTGGCATCCGCCCTGAAGTTGTTCCATATTCGTCCCGGCATTCTACCGGCACCGAGCTTACCCTTATGGGTGTTGATCCCGCCATTATCATCGACATCATGCGCCACAAAAATTATACGACCACCCTGAAGCATTACACAAAGATACCATCCAGCGTCCTGCTTGATGCGCTAAACGCCATGGCGGATCATGATCGCCATATGATGTCCGCCCATTCCAGCGATAGTAACGATGATAGTAGCGATGGTAGTAAAATGATAGTAGTAGACGCATAAGTCTAAAAACGTGGTACAAAATCTTACCACTTTTTGCACCCTCTCGAATACTACCGCACTGCCTTAAAAAGTATACAAAAAGCCGCAAACCCTTGAAATCAGCGGGTTTGCGGCCATTTGGCGCAGATGGAGAGATTCGAACTCTCGCACCGGTTATCCCAGTCTACTCCCTTAGCAGGGGATTCTTTCATCAGTAAAATCAAGCCATTCAATTCTTTTGTCAGTCATTTGATAGTCATAGCATCACAATTGTTGATTGATCCTTTCAAAAAATTGCGGCCAGCCCGAAGGCCAGCCGCCATTCAATCCATTACTTCTCCTCCCTTCTCCCGCTCCTTCCGTCTCCGGTAATTTTCCCTTGCCCTGGCGTTGATCTCATCCCGCTGCTCCCGCGTCATCCCTTCCGCCTTCTCCCGCACCCGTGCAGCCTTCTGCGCGGCGTGCGCCATCGAGTACTGATGCTGGTACTCCCTGTACGCCTCCTTGCGGCAAGCGTCACTGCAATAGTCCACCCGCGTCCTTGCTTCAAACAACTTTCCGCAGCGTTTGCACGTCCGCTTTTTCGTCACGATCCGCTTTGCCTGACGGATCTCCTCAGACTTTACAGGATCAGCTCGCTGCGCAGCGGCATATACCCGCTTGTGTTCCCGTATGCTGTCCCTTGTCGCCACAGCGGAGCAAGCCTTGCAGTATTTTTGCGTTCCGGCCTCGACCGTGTACTCCTTCCCGCACCGCTGGCATAGGTCGATGCTCCCCAGCTGGCGCCTCGGCCCGGTGGACTTGATCTCAGCATCCCTTCTGCGGTCGTATGCATCCTGGCAGTCCTTGCAGCGTACGCACTTGATCGGTCGGTAGATCTCCGCGCCGCAGCTTATGCAAGTTGTGTGCCACATCATCTGCTGATTTCCGCGCGGCTTTCCGGAGTTCACGCGCTTCCGTCCGGCCTTCGCTGCCCTGGCGCATGCGTCGCAGCAGTAGCGCGTCCTGCGCTGCGGGAGCTCACCGCCGCAATGCATGCAAGCGCGCTTGTCATCCATCCATATCACCTGCCATGTCCGCAATCACAGCGTACGCGATCAGCGGCATCTGCCATTCGGGCGGATTACGCACACCTGCCGACCATTGCTCCACCGTCCTGGCCGGAATGCCAAGCCTGATGCCGATCTGCCTGACGGAGATGCCGCATGCCGCTGCAATCTGCTTGATTGTCATGCCATCATGCGCCATGTCCCAGATGGCTCCCAGCATCTTCACCGTCTCTTTTTCCCCGCCAATGCGCACGGATCCTGACTGCGCCCTGATATAGCTGTCCAGGTCGCTGCAGTCATTAACAGCCGCGACCTGGCGCAGAAATTGGTTATATGTGATCATGTCATTCATCCTTATTCCGTGGCTATCCGCCCGGCCCGGCGTGTCGGTCATCAGAAATCCCGAATCTCGTCGATGCAGTAGTCGTCTTCCGGGTCGATCACTGCGATGTAGGCCTCCTCATCGCCGGACTTGCGCATCTTGTTTGCCATCTCGATGGCCTTCTCCAGGTCGCGGCTGCCGTAGCCGTGGTCGGTGTCCTCGTTATCCCTCATCACCGCGTACCATACCTTCTTGCTTTCCATGTTTCCTGCTTCCTTTCTTTCGGGCTTTCCTTGCCCTCTTTATACTGTTATTATACCATTCAATGACTGGTATGTCAATCATTTTCAAACTTTTTTGTTTTTTGCAAAAAAATAGCGGCCAGCCCGAAGGCCAGCCGCCCGTGTATCACTCCGTCTTGTCCAACTCCGGCAAACCCGCCACGCTGGTGAGCAGGGACAAAATCCCCGCCAACAGAGCGGAGCTGCCGACCATGAGCCAGTTGACCTCGCCCATGACAGCGGACGTGCCGATGGTCGCAATCGCCGCCTGGGCCACCGTCTTGATTGCGCGGATGCCCGCCGCCTTGATCCAGTCTTTGACCTTGTACTGCATATGTTGCCCTCCTTTATTCATCCTTCACGCAGACGTTTTCCCACTTCTTGTATGCGTCCACGTAGGTTTCGCGCTTGTCGCCGTTGTGGGTGACTTCGTAGTACATGCCATCGGCGACGGTCGTGGAGAGAAGCGCCTTCCAGTTCTGCAGGGTCTTGCAGAACCATACGACAAAAACATCATCAATGGTGATGCTCTTTCCGTCCGTAACGTCAGTGCGTGCGTTGTAGTAGTCAACCACAAGTTTCTTTGCCTGATCCATCATAATCATACCCTCCTTACTTGCTCAGCAGATGTGCCTGGATTTTTCGGCTCGCGTCCTCCATCTGCTGGCTGTTTCCGTTGTGCAGCT
>CAMFCQ010000021.1 GCA_945948915.1 uncultured Clostridia bacterium
AGGATGGCCATCAGTTCGGCGTCGGTGTAGTCCGGGAAGTCGATGTACTTGTTGAAGCGGGAGATCAGGCCCGGGTTGCTGGTCAAAAAGTCGTGCATCTCGTCGGTGTAGCCGGCGACGATCACCACGAGGTCGTCGCGGTGGTCCTCCATCAGCTTGACCAGCGTGTCAATCGCCTCGCGGCCAAAGTCGTTGTCCATGCCCTTGCGCGCCAGCGCGTAGGCCTCGTCGATGAACAGGATGCCGCCCAGCGCGCTGTTTACGACCTCCGTCACCTTGCCCGCCGTCTGGCCGACGTAGCCCGCCACCAGGCCGCTGCGGTCGGTTTCAATGAGCTGGCCGCTGCTCAGGAAGCCCAGCTGCTTGTAGATTTTGGCGATCAGGCGCGCGACCGTCGTCTTGCCCGTGCCCGGATTGCCGGTAAAGACCATGTGGAAGCTCATGTCCATGACCTTCAGGTCATGCTTTTCGCGCATCTTGCGCACCTTGATGAGGTTGATGAGCGAGCGCACCTCGCGCTTGACGCCGTCCAGGCCGATCAGGCCGTCCAGCTCCGCCATCAGCTCCTCAAGCGTCTTTTCCTCCTCCTGCTTCTTGGGCGCGGGGGCGTTCTTGTCCTCCGCCTTCGGCGCGTTCTCCTCCGGCTTTGCGCTGCCCGGCACGTCCACGCGGCGCGCAGCCTCCTGCGCCCCCGCATGGCGGCCCGCCGCGCGCGTAAGCAGGAACGTGCGCAGGCTGCCCAGATAGGACGTGATGAAGTTCATCGCCGCGCCGCCGATGGAGCCGTCCACGTCCGCCGCGGCGTACAGCAGCTGGCTCACGCCGCCGACAAACTGCTGCGCGCTGTCGGTGCCGTCCTTGTCGTCCATCGCCACGCAGCAGCGCAGCAGCAGCGGCGTGCCCTCGGCAAAGGAGCGGTTCTTGTAGCCGATGTTCAGCGCCGCCTCGCTGCCCGCCCGGCCGATGCTGAGCACATCGCGCGAGGGCACGCCCGCGATGAACGCGCGCATCTCCTCGGAAACAGACCCGGTATGCTGCGCCATCTTCAGCAGCAGCGCCTGCGTGTACATGTCAAGAAACAGCTGGATATCGCTTGCGCCCACGCGCTGCCAGTTGCCGCTTTCCACCAGCAGGGCGCAGGCCTCCTTCATCTGGGCATAGGCCGCGCGGCCCCTTTTCATCTGTTCGCTCATTGCTTTTTCTCCTTTATGCTTTGCTCAGCTTGCGCTTCACCCTGGCGAGCATGCCCTTCAGGCGGGCAATCTCCTCCGGCTTAAACAGGAACACGTCGCGCACCGGGATGCCGTAGGTCTTCAGATAATAGGCCAGGAAGCATCCGCCCGCCACCGCATAGGAGGCCACCGACGCAGCAGCCGCGCCCATCTTGCCCCACAGCGGGATGGTGACCATGTTGACCAGGATGTTGACCACGACGGAGACGGTCAGCATGCCCAGGTACACGTATTTTTTGCCCTGCGCCAGCAGCAGCGTGCCGATGATCTTGAAATAGCTCATCGGGATGATGCCCGCGATCAGCAGCACGGTGACGGCGTATGCCGGCAGGTATTCCGCGCCGGCCAGCAGCCAGATGACCGGCTTGCCCAGCAGCAGGATGCCCGCGATCATCACGAGCGTCAGGTAGAAGTTGACCTTCATGCTCATGGTCACTTCCTCAATGGCGTCGTCCTTGGCCGTGCGGGAGAAGAGCACCTCGCGGAACGCGTCCGGAATCAGCCAGCCGTACTCCGAAAGCGACACGCCCAGCGTGTAAAAGCCGATCTCCGCGTCCGGCACGCCGAACATGTAGCCCATCATCAGCGTGTCCACGCGGTAATTCAGCGTGATCATCAGCGTCGTGATCATCGATACGATGCCAAACGGCACGATCTTCGCCGCAAACCGCAGATCCGCGCGCAGCGGGTTGGGCATGCGGCGCATGCGCCGCAGCGCCATGACCACGGTGATCAGATCGCCCACGACGACCAGCGCCAGGGACACCAGGATCGTGCGCTCCATCGTGTAGAACGCCAGGATGGTGATGATCGTGTTGGTGATGCGCGCGGTGAAGAAGATTTTGTTCTTGAACTTCACGTCCTCCACCATGATCATGAAGCTCAGCTGGTTGGCCAGCACCTGAATCGGCGCGATCAGGCAGACCGCCGTCAGCGCGAAGGACTGAAGCGCCGTCGCCGCCACGATGCCGATGACCGTGTAGACGATGAACTGCAAAAGAAAGATGCGCAGGAACTTGTTCAGTACATCCGGCTCGCCCTGCCGCTTGTAATACGGATACGGCTGATACAGGCCGAAGTTCGCCGTGACGGCGATGATGGAGATCATCGAGGAAATCTGGCCCAGCTCGCCCTTGAGCTCCGGGCCCAGGAAACGGTTGGAGTAGCTCGATGCGATCAGGCCGATGACCACGGCCATGATTTTGGTGAAAATGGTATAGACGTAATCGTTGCCCGTGATGCGCCGGGCGATGCTTTTCAGACGCATATGAATTCTCCTCATTGAATCGAAGACACAAATCATCAGGATATATTATAGCGCTTCACAGAAGGATTTGTAAATCGTTTTGGCTGACCTTTCACATCCGCACCGCGCAGGTCATAGCATGCAGTGGAGCCAAACCCTGCAAGCTCCCGGCGACCACGCCAACTTCAAACTTAACGGATACGCCAAAGGCGGCGTTCCGTCTCCCATAGAACTCCTCGGAGGTGCGACAAATGTCCTTCTGTCATCCTTTCCTGAGCGGCTGCGACGGCTGCGGCACAAGCTGCGGCTGCAATTCCTTCTGTCCCTTCCCGGACTGGATTCATCCGCTGCTGTGCAATCCGGCGCAGCTTTGCTGCGCGGGCGGCGACAACGGCCCGACGCTGGTCATCCACAGCATTCTGCTGGAGCCGTGCGGCAACCAGAGCTGCACGCCGCGCACGCTGCGCATCCGCGTGACCGGCCCGAGCTTCCCCTGCGGCGAATCCTTCACCCTGCGGGTGGGCAGCTGTACGGAGGTCGATGAGCCGCTGGTCATCACCGATCTGGAGCCCGGCCAGTACGAGATCGAGCAGATTCTCTCCAGCTGCCGCGAGTTTGACACGACCTTTACCGGTCCGATCTGCAACGGCTGCGTTTCCATCACCCGCTCCGTCGTGCCCACGGTCATCACCATCGTCAACCGCAAGCGCTTCTGCCGCCGCTGCAGGCGGCACGGCTGCGGCTGCAACAGCTGCGGCTGTGACGGCTGCGGCCGTGACCGCGGCCGGATCTGCGACAGCTGCGGCTGCCGCGACTGCGACGAGCACCATCACGAGCATCACCACCGCGAGCGCTGCGACCGCGACGATCGCTGAGCACGCCGTCCTGCAAACGGCAGGGCATCCTCTTCATATCGCAGGCAAGGGGAGATACGCAGGTATCTCCCCTTCGCCGTGTTCAGATTGCTGTCTCTCCGTCCTCGGTCTGCGCCACGCGCAGGATGCTTTCCGCTTCGCCCGTCTGCGCATCCACATACGCATAGTACGCCGCGCCCGCAAAGTCGCCCCTGAATTCCCAGCAGAGCTTCTCCCCGCCGTCCGTGGGAATCACGCACAGCCGCGCCTCCCGCACGCTCAGCCTGCTGGAGAGCGTCTGCTGTGCCTGCTCCTTCGTCAGCCCGGGCGAAAGTTCCGTGCGTGCCTCGTGGTTCATCAGGAACTGGGAGCACTCCGCGCCGACCACCGTGCCCGTCTCCCGGCTCACCTGCACCTTCACCTGATCGGGATACAGCAGCACGCCGTCCTGAACGCTGGCGAAGTTCGCCACGATCATGCCGTCATATTCCTGCACAAAGCACTGCTCCATCTCGCCGAAGCCCACCTCGCTCAGATAGGCCTTCGCCGCGCGCAGGCAGTCCTCCCGCTCCACGCGCGATTCGAATTCCGCCGCCTCCGGCATCATCCACAGCAGATGCCCGCCCTGCCCCGTCACCTGCACGCTCACCGCGCCGCGTTCCGTCTGCGCGGTGAAGCCGAACGCCTCAAACTGCCCGCCGCTGTCCGCCGCGTCCTTCACCTGATCGGGCGTCGTACCGGCGTAGCGCGCCGCAGCCTCGCGCGCCTGCTCGCGCGTGACGCGCACCCCCGTCAGGCCTTTGGGCGTGCCTGCGGTTCGTCCGTCGGAGAACGGGCCGTCGTAGATCAGGGACGGATAGGCAATCCCGCTGTCGCCGGCAATCGCCGCCTCCGGCCAGCCGTCCGACGCATCGGCGTACAGATCGGCCTCCGCCATCGGCTCGGTGTACAGCTGCTGGCTCACGCTGCTCAGATGCGCGTTGAGCCCCTGGCAGGCAGAGAGCAGCTGCTCAATCTGCGCCTCGTCGCCGGTGGTCAGCATGCCGCCGCCGGACACCTGCCCCGCCAGCGTCATCGCGTAATCGCCCATCTGCCCGGCAAACTTCATCGCGCCGGACGCTGCCTCGTGGCTCAGCGGCAGGCGTGACAGCCCGCTCTCCACGTGCTGCGCCAGCAGCGCCGTCTCGTTGAGCAGGTTCACGCTCTGGCTCGCGCCCGAGGCGATCAGCAGCTTCTGCAAATTCACCTCGATGTCCGCCATCGCGCTGACCACGTCCGTCATGTCCCGCTGCCGCTCCATGGACAGCTGCGTCCTGAGCGCCCGGTTGTCCGCGCTCTGCACGGCGTTCACCCCGAGGGACAGGCAAAGCAAAACAGCAAACAAAGCCGTCAGCCCCGGGCCATAGCGAAGGCGATTTTTCCCCCTCTTTTCCTTCTCCATGCCGGCCTCCCGTCACACCGCGAAGCTGTGCTCGCCGATGTTCAGCCGCACCTCGCGCGTCCAGATCCACTTGCTTGTCGCCGTCGCGGGATTGTAATAATACAGGCAGCCGCCCGTCGGATCCCAGCCGTTGAGCGCGTCGCGCGCCGCGCGGCGGCTCTGCTCGTTTGGCGTCAGGTTGATCTGCCCGTCCGCCACCGCGTCAAACGCGCCGGACTGGTAGATCACCCCGGCAATGGTGTTGGGGAACTTGCTGCTCTTCACGCGGTTGAGCACCACCGCGCCGACCGCCACCATGCCCACATACGGCTCGCCGCGCGCCTCGCCGTGGATGAGACGCGCCAGCAGCTCCACGTCGCTCGCGTAGGCATTGCCCGTGGTGGTCGAGGCCGCCACCGCTGAGGCAGCCGTATCGGAGATGCCCAGCGCGCTGAGCGTGTTCGTACCGACCACGCCGTCCGCCGTCAGGCCGTTCCTGCGCTGGAACAGCACGACCGCATCATACGTCGCTTGCCCGAAGACGCCGTCAACCGCGCCGTCATAATAGCCCCACTGCTTGAGCTTCTGCTGCACCTGGCGCACCTGGGTGCCGCGTGAGCCCCAGTAGACCGCCGCGCGCGCCTCCTGCGCGAACGCCCCCATGAGCAGCGCGGCGCACAGCAGCGCAGCGAGAACGCGGCTTCCCCATCCGCTCACAGAAACACCGCCTCTCCCGCCGTCGCCTCCAGCCACGGCTGCGGCACGAGCTGTGGAAAGAGCATGCTGAAAAACACCGGCTGCGCAGGCGCGGGCGCCTTCTGTGCGGGCAGGAGCAGCACGGCAGATACGACAAGGGCAGAAACAGCAGAAAAAAGGCGACCCATGCGAATCTCTCCCATCCATTGGTTTGATATCCGCAAGGATCACCCGTTTTTATATGTTTTATGCGTCTTCCCCGATCACCACGCCGCATTCCGCGGTGCGCATCATCCGGCAGGCGGGATAGAGCTTCTGCAGCTCCAGCGCAGCCTTGCGGCATGCGCCCGCATGCAGGAACACGCCGAACACCGCCGAGCCGCTGCCCGTCATGCGCGCGCCCACCGCGCCGGAGGCCTCAATCTCGCGAATGGCTTTGTCAATCTCCGGCCGCAGGCGGCGGGATACCGGCTCAAGCACGTTGCCCAGGCTCCTGCCCAGCAGGCGCACATCGCCGTTTTGCAGCGCGCGCTGCGCGGCCTCGTTGTCCGGGCGATCCTCGTCGCGGATGCCGTCCTCGTGCAGGGCGGTGAAGACCTCCTTGGTGGACAGGCCGCGGCACGGCTGGAACGCCACAATGTACAGCGGCCGCTTCATCGGAACGGGCGTCAGGCGCTCGCCCACGCCCTGCGCACGCTGCAGGCCGCCCCGGATGCAGAAGGGCACGTCTGCGCCGATCGTCAGGCCGATCTCCTCCAGCGCATCGTCCGTAAGGCCCAGCCCCCACAGGACGTTCAGGCCCTTGAGCGCCGCCGCCGCGTCGCTGCTGCCGCCGCCCATGCCCGCCGCGACGGGGATGTACTTGCGCAGCGTGATGGCCGCGCCCCTCGTGCAGCCGGTGTGCGCCTGCAGCGCCCGCGCCGCGCGCAGCACGAGGTTGCTTTCGTCCGCCGGCACATAGCCGCCGGCCATGCGCACGGACAGCGTCAGCTCCTCCGCGTCCTGCATCGTCATCTGGTCGCAGAGCGTGACCGACTGCATGAGCATGTCCAGATCGTGATACCCGTTGGGCAGCACGCCCACCACGTCGAGCGTCCAGTTGATCTTCGCCCGCGCCTGAATCTTCAGCTTCATCTGTTTTCCTTCTTCCCCTCCGCGTCAGCGGGCCATCAGCGCCTCAATCTCTTCCGTCGTGCGCGGCAGCGCCTGCGAGAGCACCTCGCAGCCATCCGCCGTGATGAGCAGATCGTCCTCGATGCGGATGCCGATCTGCTCCTCGTCGATGTACAGGCCCGGCTCATTGGTGATGACCATGCCCGGGGCAAGCGGCGTCTCGTCGTGCGCGCTGACGTCGTGCGTATCCAGGCCCAGGTGATGCGACACGCCGTGCATGTAATAGGTGCCGATCTGCTCCGGCGAATCGATCTTGCCCAGCGCCATCAGGCCCTCAGCCAGCGTCTGCTTACAGACCTCGTTGAGCTGCCTGAGCGTCAGGCCCGGCCTGGCCGCTGCGGCGACCGCCTGATTGGCGCGCAGCACGACATCGTAAACCGCCTTCTGGCGCGGGGAATACGTGCCGCTGACGGGATAGGTGCGCGTGATGTCCGCATTGTAGCCCTTCACGCGGGCGCCCAGATCGAGCAGCAGCAGCGAACCCGCCTCCATCCGGCAGTGATTCGTATTGTAGTGCAGCATGCAGCCGTTCAGACCGCTGCCCGCGATGGTTTCAAACGCCGGGCCTTCCGCACCGTTCATCCTGATCGCGTACTCGAACTCCGCCTGCGCCTGGTATTCCATCTGGCCTGGCACGAGCGTCGCAAGGACGCGGCGCAGGCCCTTGTCCGTCAGGGCGATCGCCTCGCGCAGGCAGGCAATTTCCGACTCATCCTTCACCATGCGCATCGCCGCGAGCATGGTGTGCGCATTCTTGAGCGTGATCGCCGGATATGCGCCGGCGAATTCACGCGCCTTGCGCATGTTGCAGCTGTCCGGATCCGTCATGGCATAGCGATAACAGTCAAAGTACGCAGCGTCCACGCGCTCCCGGTCGATCATGCGGCTGATGGCCCCCTGCAGGCTGTCGATATAGCGCACGTCGTCAATCCCGCTGATCGCAGTGGCTTCCTCCTTCGTCACGCGTCTGCCGGTCCAGCGCTCCATCGACGGCACCGGCTCCTCGATGAAGAGCATCGTTCTGTCCTCGCTCGCGCTTTTGCTCAGCACCAGCGCCATGTTCTCGCGGCGAAGCCCGGTCAGGTAGTAGAAATGATGGTTCGCCTCAAACGGGCAGCACGCGTCCATGCTCTGCGGAATCGCCTCTCCGCTGTAAAGCACCATGATGCTCCCCTGCTCCATCTGCTCAAGCACCGCCCTGCGGCGCGATCCAACCGTATTCATACGTTCAGCCTCTTTTCTCCTGTGATGCTTTTATTGTACCACAGTTCCGTTCAAACCACAATGAACGGGCTTTATGCACGGCTTTCGTCTTCCATTCTCCACTTATCCACATTTCTTTCCCATCATCTGTCATCATCTCTCCACATATTCTCCACATTCCTGTTGATTCCCTGCTTGACAGTTTCCCTTCTCTCCATTATGATGGCTGTATTACGCTTACGGAAAGGATTTGTTATCTTGCGCATTTCCCTTCGATCCAGTTTGCTTGCCCTGCTGGGCAGCGCCATTCTCGCCTTCGGCCTGTACAATGTGCATGCGTTTTCCGGTGTCACGGAGGGCGGCATCCTGGGGCTGACGCTGCTGCTGCATCACTGGCTGGATCTCTCGCCGTCCGTGTCGGGCTTCGTGCTCAACATGGCGTGCTATCTCTTCGGGCTCAAGACGCTCGGCCCGCTGTTCATCTTCTATTCCGCCGTCGCGGGCGGCGGCTTCTCGCTGTTCTACGCCATCTTTGAGCGGTTCCCGCCGCTGTGGCCGCAGCTGGCCCATATGCCGCTGCTGGCGGCCGTCGTCGGCGCGCTGTTTGTGGGCGTGGGTGTGGGCCTGAGCGTGCGCGCGGGCGGCGCGCCCGGCGGCGACGACGCGCTGGCCATGACGCTGGGCCAGCTGCTTCACCAGCCCATCGAGCGCATCTACCTGATCAGCGACCTGATCGTGCTCGCGCTCTCCGCCAGCTATCTGCCGCTGCCCAACCTCGCCTGCTCTCTGCTCACCGTCGTGCTCTCCGGGCAGATCATCGGGCTGATCCAGCGCATACCCGCCAGGGCATAAGCCAAACCGCCAAACGAAAAGAAATGGAGCGCATCCTCCACAGAAACCGACAGACTGTCGATTTCAAGGAGAATGCGCTCCACTTTGATTTCAAGATTTCCACAGTTCAGGAGTATTCACTCCATGTTTCCCTTGATGTATACGTCCTCAGCGATCGCGGCCAGACGGCGCGTGATGCGCATGATGCCGTCGTCGCGGTTGGTCTTGCAGCCGTTGGTCATCACGACGATCACCAGCTCGTTCTCCGGCTCGACGTACAGGTTGCAGACGATGCCCTCGTCCGTGCCCTGATGACCGTACACGCGCAGGCCGTCAAAGAGCGTATCCTGACGGATCGTGAAGAAGGTGTACGGCGAATCCGGCGTAATGCCGTCCGTCTCCTCGCTGTGCTCCTGGCGCATGGCCATGACGGATTCCTCGCTGAGCACGCGCACGCCGTCCACCGTTCCGTCACCACAGATCGCGATGCCCAGCTTCGCCAGGTCGCGGGGGCGAATGAGTAGGCTGCCGATGGTCACGCGGTAATGCGTGTCCGGCGTGGCCTCCTGCACATACTCCTGGCGCAGCATGTACGACGGCGCGGCGTAGAGCGAGCCGTCCTTTTTGTACGTCGCGGCGATGTCGTCCGGATCGGCCAGCTGCGTGGCGCTGTACGCCGCGTCGATGCCCAGCGGCTCAAAGAGCGTTTTGCGCATGTAGGAGGACACGTCCATCCCGGTCACGGACTCGACAATCGCGCCGGTAATGCCCGCGCCAAAGTTGGAATAGGTGTACTGGCTGCCGGGACGGACGTCTTTCTTGAAGTTGCTGCCCGCCTTCTTCTCAACGTCAAGCATGTCCGACAGGATGCTGGCCTTACGCGCAAACGAGCTGTTCTCCACCAGACCCGCCGTGTGCGACATCAGCATCCGCAGGGTGATCGGCGTGTTCCTGAAGCTCATGTTGCGGACGGTATACCCCAGATAGGTGCTGATATCCTCGTCCGGATCGAGGATCCCCTCGTCGATCATCTTCATCAGGCCGATGCCCGTGACCAGCTTCGTGACGGATGCGCAGCGGAAATAGGTCTCCTCGCTGACCGGCACATGCGTCGTCTTCTGCTGCTCGCCGTAATAGCGCTCGTAGACGATCTCGCCGTGCTGGGCCACGACAAACGCGCCGCCCACGGTCCTTGTCGCGCTGAACACCTCGTCCACGCGCGCATCCATATCCTGCGGCTCACCCGCAGCCGGCGCGCAAATCGCCAGCAGCACAGCCAGCACCAGCGCCAATTTTCTCATCATCCGCTTCATCAGCCCTTCGCCTGCTCCTTGATGTACTGCGGGCACGCACGGCGGACCGCCTCTTCGTCCACCTTCACGCGGCCCAGGTGCTCGGTCATGATCTCCTTCGCCCGCTGCGCGTCATGCACGGCGATGCACTCGCAGATTGCCTGATGATCCGCGATGATCTTGCTGTCCTTGACCACGCCCAGCGCCAGACTGCGCACGCGGTCAAAGTGAATCGTCATGCTGCATAGCATGCTGTAGGTGTTTTCCTTCTGCGCGATCCTGAAGAGCATCAGATGAAAGGCGTCATCCAGCTCCATCATGCTCTGGAGCGAGTCCATGCCCGGCTCCTGCGTCATCAGCTGCAGGCGCACATTCTGCCGCAGCTGAGCGATATCCGCCGGCGTGGCCCGCTCGCAGACCTGATCGAGAATCGCCACCTCGAGCACCTGACGGGCAAAGCGCGCCTCCTCCACCAGCGCATAGTCGATCAGCGCAATGCGGCTGCCGCGCTGGGGCAGCACGTCCACCACGCGGCACTTGGCCAGATCCATGAGCGCCTCGCGCACCGGCGTGCGGCTCAGGTTCATCTGGGCGGACAGCTCGTTCTCGCTGACCATCGCGCCCGGCTCCAGGTCCATCGAAATGATGTTGGCCTTGAGCACACGCAGCGCGTAATCTCTCGCCGTTTCGGCATAACGTCTTTCGTCAATACGCATGGGCTTCACCGTCCTGTGTAGATTGATGGGAAACGGCCCGCTGCCACGGCAGCGGGCCTGTATGGCGTTTGCTTACGCGAGGTACTTTTTGAGCGTCGCGCGGACGGCGCCGGGGCCCGCAAGCTCCTCGACGAACATCTGCTCGATGCGGTCGGCCAGGCCGATCTTCACCAGGTCGCTGCCGAAGATGACCTCGTTGGCGAGGATCTCGCGCAGCTGGCCCTTGTAGGTCTCCGGCTTGCCCACCTCGATGCCCGCGAGCTTCGCCTGCAGGTCAACCTTCATCGGGTCGGCAGAGATCTCGATCGCCTCGCCGTCGTCGCCCACGCCCAGCAGATAGCGCATCCAGCCGGCGATGGCCAGCGGGATGGAGACCAGGTCGTTCAGGTCGCGGCCGGCAGCCACGTAGCTCTTGATGGTCTCGCCGAAGCGGATGCCGACCTTCTGGGAGGTATCGGTCGCGATGCGGCGCGGATCATCCGGCATGAACACATTGGGCAGGCGCTCCTGCACCACCTCGTCGATGAACGCCTTCGGGCTGAGG
Source organism: uncultured Clostridia bacterium (assembly GCA_945948915.1). GTDB lineage: Bacteria > Bacillota > Clostridia > Christensenellales > Aristaeellaceae > Ventricola. The sequence continues at coordinate 11,208 of CAMFCQ010000021.1, forward strand.
ATCTTGGGATCCACGACGACCGGCAGGCCCTCGACATAGCCAAGGCGCTTGACCAGCCTGACGAGATCCTCGTCCTTCATCTCCTCGCAGATCAGCGTATAGCGCAGCAGGCAGCCGTACACGGCCAGCGCAGTGTGCAGCGGATTGAGGCAGGTGGTGACCTTCATGCGCTCGGTGCAGTTCACCGTGTCGCGGTCGGTCATGTACACGCCAGCCTTCTCCAGCGCCGGACGGCCGTTCGGGAAGCGATCCTCCACGACCAGGTACTGCGGGCGCTCGGCGTTGACGAACGGCGCGATGAACGTGTTCCGGCTGGTGACGATCGGGGCCATGTCCTCGATGCCGTCCTCGAGCAGGGACTCCTCGACGACCTTCGCCGGACGCGGGGTGATCTTGTCGATCATGCTCCACGGGAAGGCGACCTTGCTTTCGTCCTCCAGGTACGCGATGAAGTCATCGCCGACAAAGCCGTTCCTGCGCCAGGCGTGCGCGATCTCCAGCACGGAGCTCTTGAGCTTCTCACCGTTGTGGCTGCAATTGTCCATGGAGACCAGCGCGATCGGATATGCGCCGGCGGCAAAGCGGCGCAGCATCATGGCGCAGACGATGCTCATCGCATGGCGGGCGGTGTCCGGGCCCTCGGCCATGTCCGCGACGACGACCGGCATCAGCTCGCCGGCCATGTTGCGCAGCGCATAGCCCTTCTCGGTGATGGTGAAGGACACCATCTGCAGGGAGGGATTGACGAAGATCTCCGCAAAGCGCGCCATCTGGCCCGCGTCCTTCGCGTCGGCACGGAGACCCTCGGCGACAGAGGCGATGATCTCGCGGCTGGTGGTCGCGTCCGGGTTGAGCGTGACGTTCATGGTCAGGCTGTCAAACGCGTCATAAATCCTGGTGATGATCTCATAGTCAAAGGTGTCCGCCGCGATGATGCCGCGGTCGGCCAGGCCCTCGTTCAGCAGCTTCTGCTGCAGGGCCGCAATGAAGCCGCGGAAGATGTTGCCCGCGCCGAAGTGCACCCAGATCGGGTTTTTCTTCGTCGCATCCACCATGGCCTGCACGTCATACTGCGGCAGGACGACATTGACCTTCTCCCACGCAGCGCGATCCGCGAGCGCGGCACGATTCATTTTCATGCATCCTCATCCTTTCGAATATACTAGTATATCACATGCCTTGATTATAGCATGAAAGGCGTGCATTTGCCAGCCCTTTTTACGTCCTTTCTCGTAAAAAATGCACAAATGCACGCCTTTTCGGCCCGAAAACGGCAGCCCGTTAAACAGCGCTCACGCCATACACGAGGTTTGGCAGGAAGAGCACGGCATCCGGGAAGAACACCATGACGACCACGACCAGAATGACCGCCAGATAGAACGGCCAGCCGTCCTTGACGACATCCTGAATAGAGCAGCCCATGATGTCCGCAGTGGTGTACAGGCCCGTGCCGACCGGCGGCGTCATGACGCCGAAGGTAACGCAGGTCATCATGATCATACCGAAGACGACCGGGTCGACGCCCACGCTCTCCATGACCGGCTTGAGAATCGGGGTCAGGATCAGCGCGATCACCGTGGTCTCCATGAAGCAACCGCAGATGAGCAGGAACACAATGACCAGGAACAGCAGCGCCACGCGGTTGGAGGTGATGGACACCAGCGCGGTCGCCAGCGTGGTGGTCAGGTCGTCAAAGACGACGCCGTAGCCGAACACGCCGGAGAAGCACAGGATGATCGCGATGACGGTCACGTCCTTGACGGAATCCTTCAGGGTCTGCATCATGATCTGCGGCGTCATCTCACGGTAGATCACCATGCCGACGAACAGCGCGTACGCGCAGGCGAACGCGCCGGACTCGGTCGGGCTCATGATGCCAAAGCGAATGAGCACGATCAGCATCACCGGGAAGAGCAGCGCCCAGATGGAATCCAGGCAGACCTTGAGGATCTCGCCCACCGGAGCCATCTTCGCGCGCTCCGGCTTGTAGCCGTACTTGCGCGCGGACCAGCGCACGGCGATCATCAGCAGGAGCATCATCAGCACGCCCGGGAACCAGCCGGCCATGAACAAGCGGCCGATGGACACCTCGCCGGTGGTGCCGTAGATGATCAGGCCCATGGACGGCGGAATCGTCGCGACGATCAGGCCGGACAGGCCGTTGACCGCGGCGGACCAGCCGCGGGAGTAGCCATGCTTGAGCATTTCCGGGCCGAGGATGCGGCACTGCATGGCCGCGTCCGCAACGGCGGAGCCGGAAACGCCGCCCATCAGGGTGGACAGCACGCAGGACACCTGGCCCACGGAGCCGTACATGTGGCCGCACAGCACGTTCGCCAGATTCATCAGGCGGCGGGTGATGCCGGTGGCGTTCATCAGGTTGCCCGCCAGAATGAACAGCGGGATCGCCAGCATGGTGAAGCTCTGGGTGGTGGAGATGCACTTCTGAACCATGATGCTCAGCGGCAGCTCACGGATCAGGAAGAAGGACCAGCCGGAAATGCCGATCGCGAAGGCGACAGGCATGCCCAGCAGCAGGAAGACAAAGAAAATACCAATCGCCGCGATCATGCCTTTTCACCCCACTTTTCAACAGGCGTCTTGATGCTCTTGTACAGGTTCTGGCCCACGGAGATGATCATCAGCAGCGCGCCCACCGGAACGGACGCGGTCACATACGCATAGGAGATGTTCAGGGTGGTGATCAGGCGCTTGTAGCCGGTCATCACATACTGGAAGCCGAAGTACACCAGCACCGCCAGGAACACCAGCATGATGATCTTGAAAAGAATGTCAATGCCCTTCTGCACGGCCTTCGGAAAGTGGGAAATGAACATGTCCACGCCGATGAGGCCGGTGGAGTGCAGCGCGATATCGCCGCCGATGAAGGACAGCCACGCGAACATGACCAGCGCGGCATCCTGCGCCCAGTTCAGCGGGAAGCCGATGGTGCGCATCAGCGCCGAGATGAAGACCAGAACGGTGATGCCCGCCAGCAGGAACATGGCGATCCACTGCTCGATCTTGCAGAACTTTTCGTAAATCTTTTTCATGGGAACGATTCGCTCCTTCGTGTCCTTGTTGCCCGCCGCTTAAGAAAAGGGCGAAGGCCCGGCAGAGCCTTCGCCCGTGATCTCACAAAGCGGATCGACCGAATCAGAGGCCGGCTTCCTCGTAGATCTTGGCGCGCAGCTCGGTCCAGCCCAGCTTCTCGTAAGCCGGAGCCACCGCGTCGTTGAACAGCTGCTTGTCCACCTCGATGATGGTCATGCCGTTGTCCACCAGGGTCTTCTCCAGGTCAGCCTGCGCGGCGACGATGCCCATCGCGTTCTCATACGCGTTGTTGTAGCAGGCGTCCAGCACGATCTGCTGATACTCGGCCGGCAGCTTCTTGAACCAGGCCTCGCCGCAGATCAGGCAGTTGAACAGGTTGATGTGCTCGGTCTTGGTCACGTACTTGCAGACCTCGTAGATGTGAGAGGACACCGCGGAGGTGTACTGCACTTCGCAGGCGTCGATCGCCTTGGTCTGGATGGAGTTGTACACCTCGGACCAGGCAACGTTGTACGGCGTCGCGCCCATGGCCTCGATGGAGGCGTTGTACGGCGCAGCGCCCGGGGTACGGGTGACCAGGCCCTTCAGATCGGCCGGGGTCTTCGCTTCCTTGTTCTGCATGAAGGAGCGGGCGCCGTCGTAGTAGTTGAAGCACAGCACGCGGATGCCGTGGTCGTTCGCCAGCGCATCGGTCCAGCCCTTGAAGGTATCGGTGGCGATGACCTTCAGGCCGTCCTCGTAGTTGTCAACGAAGTACGCCATGTTGAAGATGCCGATATCGTTGACATAGTTGGACATACGGCCAGCGTCGGTCAGAACCGCGACGCCGATGCCGGCGATCGCCTGGTCGATCATGTCTTCCTCGCCGCCCAGCTGAGAGGACGGATAGATGGAAACCTTCACTTCGCCGTTGGTCTTCTCCATGATCTCATCGGCGGCAGCCTTCAGGCCCGCGTAGATCATGGACGTATCGGTCTGGGTGGTGGAGATCTTCAGCTCGTAGGTCTTGGCAGACGCCACGGAGCACAGCGCGAAGCACAGAACCAGTGCAAGCGCCACGGCAAGGATTTTCTTCATTTCGGGTTCCTCCCCTAATGTTTTTTATATCACCCGGTCTATCGCCGGGGGACATACGCTATGATGCCTTGGGCTCATGCCCTCGGCGGGAGACACTGCAGCAGCGTCAGGCTGCCGTCTGTCGCCTCCAGCGTGATCTCCGGGCAGTCCGCGCGCACAGCCAGCACGTCGCCCTGCCCGATGCTCATGCAGCCGCCGGCAGTCTTTGCCCTGCCGCTGCCGTCAAGCGCCACCAGGATGCTCATGCAGCCCTCGGGCGCGAGCGTCAATGCGCCCGTCACCGTCACACGGCGCATGGAAAACAGCGCCGTCTGACGCGTATCGATCAGCGAATCGACGTGCCCGCCTTCCTCCTTGCGCAGACAGACCGGTTCGCTGCGCCATCTTTCAAGCGTCTTGTCAAGCGGCTCGCCGTCGTAATGGAAACAGTCGAGCATCTTCTCATAGCCCACGCCCTGATGGCACTGGTTTTCATGAATCCGCAGGCCTGCGGGCGTGACCAGCTCGGTGCGCATGGTGTAGTCCGTCGGCTCCTGAATCTCCGCCAGGAAGCAGCCTTCGCCGATGGCATGCGGCACGCCGGCGGAAATGAAGTAGCATTCGCCCGCCTTCACAGGGATTTTGTGCAGGCAGTCCAGCATCGCCGGGATGTCCTGCCGCTCAAAGATGTCCTTCCACATGGCCCGGGTCACGCCAGGCTTGAAGCCCAGATAGATGCAGGGCTGCTTGTCCTCGTCGTTGCTGCCCAGGATGTACCAGGACTCGGTCTTGCCGTAGTCGCTGTGCAGAATCTCCCTGGCAAACCGCTTGTCGGGATGCACCTGAATCGTCAGGCGCTCGCCCGCGTCGATGAGCTTGACCAGGAATCCGGCCTCCGCGCCGAACGCCTGCAGATGCGCGCGTCCGAAAAACGCCTGCGGATCGCGCGCGATCACGTCTGTCAGGTACGGCGCGCCGTCCATGCTGGTCACGCGGCTGAGGCCCTCGACGATGTCCTCCCTGCCGGGATTGCTGGCGCGCGTCGTGCTCGCCGCCCAATCCTCCGGGAACATGCCGTTTTCGCCTTCGCGGCCATGCCAGCGGTCCAGCGCCGCGCCGCCGCAGTAGGTGCGCCATACGCGCGTTTCGCCGGTCTTCAGCAGTACTTCGTTGATCTCCATTTGTAATTTCCTATTATTCTCGACACAGACGGGCGATTCCTGCCGGGTCAGTGAGTTTTTTGTCCTAAATTGACAATTTCCGTCTTTGATTGTATATATAGAATACAGCTTGTATGCTAGTTTATCAATCGTTTGTTTGAATAATAATTCTCGTTTATTTTCGTTCATTTCGAACATTTTTTCTGGCATGTCTTGCCGATTCTCGCTTTTCCCCCCAGAAACGCTCAAAAACATATGGTATATTCTCATACAGGCGAGGACGCCGTGCGCCTGCCTGCGTTCCTTTCCGCACAGACTGCCCCGCCGCAGCAGGATTCGGCAAAAAGGAATTGCTTTTCCCCCGCGCAGCCGATATACTATATGGGACATTGATCGATTTCTCAAGGAGCGAACCGCCATGATTGAACTGTTTCCCAAGCGCAAAAACCGCATGCTGATCCTGAGCGCCTGCTATCTCGCCCTGGTGGGCGTGTACCTGGCGCTCAACCGCGCCGCCAACCTGATTCCCGTCCTTCTGCTTGCCGCCGTCGGCCTGGCCATCGTGATCCTCTCCCAGTATCTCACCGCGTTCAACATGCACAGCCAGCTTCTGGCCAGGCTGTACAACCAGCTGGACGTGGAGGGCTTTCTGCGCGACTACGAGCCCAAGCTGCAGCTGCCCATCAGGAACCAGAACATCGCGCTCTCCGTCCGCCTGCACGTTTCCAACGCCTACTGCGCGCAGGGCCGCTTTGACGATGCGATCGCGCTGCTCTCCTCCTTCACGATTCATCCGACGAAGAAGCCGGAGGACGACCTGCTCTCCCGCTTTGCCATCGTCAGCAACCTGTGCTACTGCGCCGAGCAGAAGAACGACCTGACTGCCGCCCGGCAGTACATGGACGAACTGCTCGCCCTCAAGGCCCAGCTCGAGGGCATGCAGGCCGCCAAGCCGGAAAAGAAGCGCATGGTCTTCAATACCGAGCTCAACGAGCAGTGCCTCGCCTTCCTCTCCGGCGGCAAGGCCGACATCGAGGTGCTCCGCAAGCTCGTGCAGAGCAACACCCAGCAGCTCCACAAGATCACCATCTCCCTGTGGGTTGCGCGCGCGTATCTGTCCCAAAACAACCGCCGCGAGGGAGAAAAGCTGCTTACACAGATCGTCAAGCTCGCGCCCAACCTGTATCCCGGTAAGGCTGCCGCGCAGCTGCTCAGCGGTCTGCCCGCCAAGGCAGCCGAAGACAACGCCTGACTCTCCCCCGCCGCTGTACGCGGCGGTTTTTCTTTTGCGCTGCACCCGTGAAAAATTCGGCGTGTCCCGCATTTCATATTTATTCGCGCATCGAATTGTGGTAAAGTATAGAAAGGAACTGCGGCATTTGCCGCCCGAAAGGAGTTTTTTTATGGCTGCTTCCATGCCCGCCGTGTCCGGCATGATCCGCACGATGGCCGCTTCGCCGCGCGTGCACCTCGCCAATCCGAAAAAAAACGCGGAGGAAATCGCCGCGCTTCTGGATATTGCCGACGCCAATGGCGTCCAGCTCTGCGTCTTCCCGGAGCTTTGCCTCACCGGCTATACCTGCGGCGACCTGTTCCTGCAGCCCGCGCTGCTGGGTGCCGCGCTTGACGCGCTCAAATTCCTGATGGACAAGCAGGCCAAGACCGCGTTTGTCGTCGGCCTTCCGCTTGAAATCGACGGCCAGCTCTACAACTGCGCCGCCGTCGTCTCCGGCGGCAGGCTGGGCCTCGTCCCCAAGGAATACCTGCCCAACCACGCGGAGTTCTACGAGGCCCGCTGGTTCGCCCCCGGCCATGCCGCGCCGCAGAGCGTCTCCCTCTTTGGCCAGACCGCGCCCATCGGCCAGCAGCTCGTCTTTGACTGCGGCAGCTTCGCCTTCGGCGTGGAGATCTGCGAGGATCTGTGGGTGCCCGAGCAGCCCAGCGCCAGGCTGGCCAAGGCCGGCGCGCTGCTCATCGCCAACCCCTCCGCCAGCAACGAGCTGACCGACAAGCACCTCTATCGCCAGCAGCTCCTGTGCCAGCAGAGCGCGCGCTGCCTGTGCGGCTACCTCTACGCGGGCGCGGGCTACGGCGAGTCCACCACCGACGCAGTCTATTCGGGCTACGCGGGCGTGTATGAAAACGGCGCGGTGATCGCCGAGAACGAGCGCTTCTCCCGCGAATCCACCTACGTCCTGGCGGATGTGGACTGCGACGTGCTGCGCTACAAGCGCCGCCAGAGCCAGAGCTTCTTTGCCGGGGCCGCGTCCATCGACCGGATGCACCTGACCGCACCCGCCGCCCCGCAGGACGGCCGTCTGCTCAAGCCGCTCTCCCCGCTGCCGTTTGTGCCGCAGGGCGCGCATCGCGAGGCGCAGCTTGAGGAGGCGCTGATGATCATGACGCAGGGCCTGCTCTTCCGCATGGAGCATGTCCATACGCGCAGGGCCGTGCTGGGCGTCTCCGGCGGCCTGGATTCCACGCTTACGCTGCTCGCGCTGGCCTACGCCTATGACCGAGCCGGCTGGGACAAGCAGGACATCATCGGCATCACCATGCCGGGTCTGGGCACCGGCAGCCGCACCAAGGGCAACGCCTCCCGACTGATGGAGCTCATCGGCTGCACCTGTCTGGAGATCCCGATCGGTTCCGCCGTCGCGCAGCACTTCGCCGACATCGGCCAGAGCCCGGACGTGCATGACGTGTGCTATGAAAACAGCCAGGCGCGCGAGCGCACGCAGATCGTGATGGACTACGCCAACAAGGTGGGCGGTCTCGCGCTGGGCACCGGCGACCTGAGCGAGCTGGCGCTGGGCTGGTGCACCTACAACGGCGACCAGATGAGCATGTACAACATGAGCGGCTCCATCCCCAAGACGCTGATCCGCGGCCTGGTGGACTGGCTGGGCCGCCACTTCGGCGGCGAGGTGCTCGCCGTCGCGCGCGACATTCTGGATACGCCGATCTCCCCGGAGCTCATTCCCGGCAAGGAGGGCGAGCTGACCCAGCGCACGGAGGACACGCTCGGCGCGTACGCCCTGCACGACTTCTTCCTCTGGCACATGATGCACAGCGGCGCGTCGCCCAAAAAGCTTTACGCGCTGGCCTGCTACGCGTTTGACGGAGAATACGACCATCAGGCCATCCTCCATGCGCTCACGACGTTTGTGCGCCGCTTCTTCACCCAGCAGTTCAAGCGCTCTGCCATGCCGGACGGCCCGAAGGTCACGCCCGTCGGCCTCTCCCCGCGCGGCGACTGGCGCATGCCGTCCGACGCGCAGATGCAGCTGTGGATGGACGAGATCGCCGACATCACGCTCTGAACGGAGGAACGCTCATGCGCGTGCTTTTTTCCCTGCTCGCGCTGCTGACCGCAGTACTGCCCGCCGCCAGGGCGGAGGACGGCTATACATTCCTGATCGCCACCGACCTGCACTATCTTTCCCCCGCGCTGACCGACCACGGCGCGTACTTCACCCGCATGCTGGAAAACAGCGACGGCAAAGTGACGGCGTACATCGACGAAGTGACGGACGCATTCCTGCTGCAGGTGATTGCCCGTCATCCGGACGCCCTCATTCTCTCCGGCGATTTGACCTTCAACGGCGCACGCAGGAGTCACGAGGACCTCGCCGCCAAGCTGCGCAGCGTGCGCGATGCAGGCATTCCCGTGTATGTCATTCCCGGCAACCACGACCTGCACAGCTACATGTCCGCATCCTTCAAGGGCGACTCCTTTACGCGCGTGGCCAGCCTGACGTCAGATGAGTTTGCTGAAATCTACCGGGAATATGGGTTTGATTCAGCCATCTCCCGCGATCCGTGCTCCCTGAGCTACATGGCTGAGCCTATGCCCGGCATGCGTCTTTTGATGCTGGACACCAACACGCGGCACATGGAGGGCGCTGTCGCGCAGAATACGTTTACATGGCTTGAGGCCGAGCTGCAAAGGGCGCAGCAGGATGGCGCGAAGGTCATCGCCGTCAGCCACCAGAACCTGCTTGCTCACTCGGATCTGCTTTCCGATGGCTTTGTTATCGCCAATGCATCCCTGCTGCGCTCGCTGTACGAGCGCTATGGCGTATCCGTCAACCTGAGCGGGCATGTCCACATGCAGCACACGGCCACGAGCGAAAACGGCCTGCCGGAAATCGTCACGTCCTCGCTCGCTGTCTCGCCCTGCCAGTACGGCGTGCTTGAGATCGCAAGAGGCGCCGCGCAGTACCATACCGAGGTTGTGGATGTCGCCGCGTGGGCAAGGGCGGCGGGAAAGACGGACGTGAATCTCCTCCAATTCCGTCAGTATGCGGCGAGCTTTTTTGCCGGCACAATGCTTCGCCGTGCTGCAGCACGGCTGGGCAGTGAGCCCGACGCGAGCGCCATGATGACCTGGCTGGCAGGTCTTAACGCCGCCTACTTTTCCGGCAGGATGGACACGGTCGATCCCACGTCTGAGATGGCCGAGCGATGGATGCAGTCAGATACGTTCTCTGGGCATTATGTGCAGAGCATCCTCTCCGAGGAGCGCAGGGATCATACGCGTATGAACCTTTCGCTTTAAATTCGCAGTTAAAACGCCAAATAGAGTGCATCAGATTTTTCGCTCTGACGAAGCCGCGTGAAGTGAGGCGTGACTCACGGTACGTTGAACGGAACAGGGCAAAGTCAGAGCGGAAAAGATGGTGCGCGGATTAGGCCATTTTAACAAGAATTAGTATCAGGTCAAACATACTGTTATGAAACCGGAAATGCTTTTCCACGCAAAAACATAGTCCACACATAGAAAAAATCCACCTTTTCAGCGATTACTGAAAAGGTGGATTTGGCGCAGAAGGAGGGATTTGAACCCTCGCGCCGCTTCACGCAGCCTACTCCCTTAGCAGGGGAGCCCCTTCGGCCTCTTGGGTACTTCTGCAAGACCTGCACCATATGAAATTGAAATGGCGGAGAGAGAGGGATTCGAACCCCCGGTACCTCTCGGTATCACTGGTTTTCAAGACCAGCGCCATAAACCACTCGGCCATCTCTCCAGTCTGCTCGAACCAGCAGAACTATTATATGACAGCGTCCTTCCTTTGTCAACCCTTTTTTTCAAATCCCGGGCATAAAATGGGAGATCCCCGCACGCGTGCGAGGAAACCTCCCGTTATCGCCCCTTACCGCCGGAACGCCAGCAGCGCGCCCTTGCCTGCCGGGCGAAGCTCGCTCTGCGCGACACGCAGCCGTCTGGCGGTATCCCACCGAGTCTCGCCCGCCGCCGGCCAGACGAGCACAAAGCCGCGTTCCTGCCGCTCCTGCGGATGCTCGATCACATCGGTCACGCCCTGTATCCGCTTCACGCCGTGCTGACGCACACGCAGGCCCAGCACACACCGCAGCTCCGCGCGGTCGCTGGTCGTCGCGCCGGTCGCCGTCTCGATGGGGTACGCCTGCACGCGCGCATCCTCTCCTGCTTCGACCGGGAAGGTCATCATGAACGGCTCGCGCGTGCGCACGGAGACCGGGATATCGGAGTCCATCGGCAGGTAGATGACCGTCACGCCCATCACGCCCTCCGCATCGAGCCGTCGGCCCGACGGCGTGACCGCTGTGATCGTCGGCTGCGCAAAGCTGGCAAGCACCGTGCCGATCGGCGGCGCGTCCTTGGGCATCGTCACCTGCAGGCGCGTGCTCTCACGCACGTCCGCATTTTCCTCAAATGTATGCACGTCAAGCGTCTCCGTCATCGGCTCCAGCGCGGGTCCGCTGAGGCTGTACAGATCCTCCAGCAGCTCCATCTGCCGCTGACGGCACTGGCGCAGCCTGACGCGCACCTCGACCTCCACGCGCAGCGTGCGGCTCTTGTCGCTCTCCACGGAATCGGCCATCACGTCGATGACCTCCGCTTCGGCCTGCGGCTGCGCGCCGTCCTCCAGCTGCGGCGTGTCGACCGTCAGGTCATACGGCAGCTCGTGCACGGTGGTCACCATCGCGCCGCCCGGCTCCTTAGGCCGGTGCAGCGCGCGCACTTCGATCGTGCCGGATACGCCGATGCGCCCGTTGCCGCCGGAGAGCTCGCCCGCTGTGGCCGAGGCTGTCGCGCTGAGCACGTCCCCTACCTCGAGCTTGGCCGGCAGATCAAACTCCTCGCGCACGAGGGTCCTGTTCTCACCGAGCATCTGGCCCACGCAGAACGAGACCGTCTGCATCCGCGTCTGCAGATTGTCCCCATCCGTGCCGTCCATGTCCTCCGCCCGGGTGACGAGCTCGCGCTCGATGGTCTCAAACGCCTCCGTCTGCACGCCCAGCAGCGCGCGCAGTGTCATGCGTCCGCTGTTTGCGATGCCCTCGGTCTCCTGCACCGATGCGCACGCGCAGACGTGCATGGCGGGCGTCACCCCGGCAAGCGGCATGGTATGCGTGAAATCGCAGCTCGTCTCCAGCGCGCGCACGCGGGTCAGATCCCCCTGGGTATAGAGCACCTGAAAGCACACGCGCCCTCTCACGCCGGCTTCCCCATTCCCCGCCTGCGCGTCATTCAGATGCGTCTGTGCCTGCACGCTCAGCACGGTCACGGCGTCGCGCATGCTGCCCGGCAGCGTCGCTTCGCCCTCGATGGTCACCTGTTCCTCGCCGCGGTTCACCAATCTCTCAAAGCGCAGCGTCTCTCGCGTCAGCTTCAGTTCCACGCGCCGTCCCTCCCTTTGTCCATCCTGTTGCCTTCAAGCGTATGCGCCCGAACATAAAAAAAGACTGTCCGATGATCGAACAGCCTTCTTCCCGTTTTCTGAGACACCGAATGGTTTCCTTTCGTTCACGCGGCAGCTCATCTGCGCCCTGACCACATGTCCTTCGTCATGACATTGATGTGCTCGGTGCGCTTTTCTCCCATCAGCGGCACATCCACAACGCCGCTGTGATGATGCACAAATCCCAGCTTTTCCTGTACACGCGCCGACTTCCCGTTCCCATCGTAATAGCCGCACCAGATCGTCGTCATGCCCAGCTCCTCAAAGCCCCGGCGGATCAGCTCACCGGCGGCCTCAGGCACATAGCCTCTTCCCCAGAAGGGCTTGCCCAGCCAGTAGCCCAGCTCGCACTCGTCGCTGCGCCGGGCCGTATGGGAGCGGTCATGCAGGATTAGCTCTATCGCGCCAATGGCTCTGTTGTCTTCCTTCAGGCACACGGCATAGCACTCCGCGCCCTGCAGCACATGCCGTATGACGTCAAGACTCTCTTCCATACACTTGTGCGCAGGCCAGCCGGCAATCGGCCCGACATCCGGATCCTTTGCATATTCGAACAGGCTCTCCGCATCCGTTTCCTGCCACGGGCGAAGGAGCAGCCGTTGGGTCTGCAGGATCATATCATCACACCTCCGTATGCATGAATAAGAAGTCTGTGCCGGCGAAAAGCGCAGCCGTCACACGCAGTCCGCCGGCATCACGCAAACCGGCAGCGCCATCTCCATCGGAAGGAATCCGTCCAGCGCTGCGCAGGCCGCGCGCACCTGTTCCTCATCGTAGAACTTGAACTGATGGTTGGGCTGCACAGCATACTCCTCGCAGACGGAGGACATCCATCTCGCCCGCTGCCGCTGCCACGGCGCAGCGCAGAGGGTCAGCGTGCCATAGCGCGCGCTCAGCAGCTTCATCGCGGCGGGGAAATCCGCCTCGTCCTCCAGCAGCAGCTCCGCCATATGGCAGCTGCCTTCATTTCGCCGCAGCGCGCCGAAACCGACGGGCCTGCCCTCCCTGAGCAGCGCAAACGGCTCGTTGTTCCACGAGCGCAGGATGTCCAGATACGCTCCCTCGCTGCGCGCGCAGAAGCAGGGCTGCCGCCGCATCAGCGCAGCGGCCTGCGGCACATGCGCCTGCGTCATGGGCGTCACGTCATAGGCCTGCGCATCGACCGTCCGCAGCGCGTGGCGGGCGTTGTCCGGCGTGAACTGACCATGCAGCTGATAGCCGGCGTAATCATAGCCGAAGTACTGGTAGCGCTGCCGCTGCCCGCCGAGCACGGCAAACGCTGCGCCCGTCTCCTTTGCGCGCGCGTCCACCGCGTCCATGATCAGGCGCATGTATCCCTTGCCGCGCGCCCCGGGATGCGTGCTCACCGAACCGACGCCCAGCGTCGTCAGCGTCCTTTCGCCGATGTGCATCGTCACCGGATAGACCAGCACCGTCGCCGCGATCTTCCCGTCCTCGCGCACGACAAAGTGATGCGCAGCCCCGTCGCCCTGCTCGCCATAGAGCTTGGGCAGCAGCGTGGCAAAGTCGTGCGGACAGTGCGCCTTGGAAAACACATAATCGATAAACTCAATGATTTCATCCTTTTCGGCCGCATCGGCCCAGTATGCGTGCATCACGGGTTCATCCCCTCTCATGTGATCATTTGATTTTATTATATCACGCGCAAACACGACGGACAAGTGATTGAACACCGCCGCGCGGCATGCTACAATAGATAAAAGAAAAAACACAGGAGGGAACCTGCGTGAGCCTCAAGGAACAGATGGAGACCGGCAAGGTCTATATCGAATTCGGCCATGCTTCCGAGGAAGACAAGGCCTACGAGCAGGTGATCGAGGAGCAGCGCCAGATCGCCAAGGAAATCTGCTTTGACTACAACAACACCCGTCCAATGGACGTGGAGCGCAAGGGCGAGCTGCTGAACAAGCTGCTGGGCACCTGCGGCAAGTCCCTGTGGATGGAGGCACCGATTCACTTCGCCTACGGCTGCAACACCCACGTGGGCGATCACGTCTACGCCAACTTCAACCTGACCGTCGTGGACGACGGAGAGTGCCGCATCGGCAATTACGTCATGTTCGCACCCAACGTCGTCATCTCCACCACCGGCCATCCGATTCATCCGTCCTTCCGCGACAAGGGCGCGCAGTTCTCCCTGCCGGTCGTCATCAAGGACCACGTCTGGATCGGCTCCAACGTGACGATCATGCCGGGCGTGACCATCGGCGAAAACAGTGTCATCGGCGCGGGCAGCGTCGTCACCCGCGACATCCCGGACAACGTCGTCGCCTGCGGCGTGCCCTGCCGCGTGATGCGCGAAATCACCGAGGAGGACAGGCTGTACTATCGCCCCAGCATGCGGATCAACGAGGACTGGGACAAGTAATTTTGCCCAAGCAAACCGCCGATCTCGTCTTGAGACCGGCGGTTTGTCTATGCCCTTTTCGTTTCCTTATTTGATCCTGTTCAGCTCATCCCGGCTGAATTTGACGGCGTTTCTGCCCGGATTGACCACCAGACCGCTGTACGGCCGGGCCATCTGCCGCGCCTCCTCGAAGGAGATGACCGTCACGCGGGACTTTTGCCCGAACACCGGCAGCAGCGCGGTGAAGTCCGTAAACAGCGGCACCCATTCCTCCTTCGTCTTGTGATAGACAAGGGAGCGCAGGTGAACCCGTCGGCTGTCGGCATGCTTGGCCAGGCGATAGCCCGGATTGCCGCGCGTAACGATATGCTGATTCAGCGCGTACAGGCGCTTTGCGCCGAGGGTCGCGTGCAGATCCCGGTCATGCACCTCGGCTTCGGGGTTCTCCCCCTCATAGCACATGGGCGCAAGGAACAGCGTATCCGGCAGAACCTTCAGCATCTTCTCCCGAATCTCTGCCCGCTGCGCCTCGTCCTCGCAGGAAAGCCACTGTGCATACAGCGTTCCAAATGCGCCGACGCGGTCGATCTGATCCTTTTTCTTCGCCGGTTCCCCGCCCTTGGGCGCAAAGCCCGCCATCCTGCGCAGGTTGTCCAAAAAAGAAGCCATCTCCGCCATTCCTCCACATCTTTGCCTGCCCGCCGCATGCCGTCCTGCGTCGCGCCTGTCATATTTTGTCCCATTTTACCATAAAATGTGCAGGTGGACAAGCCTGCCCGGGCGCATGGAGGAACATTACAGCCCCAAACGCGCCAGCAGGTAGAGCACCGCGAGGAAGGCAAGGTTCAGCGCCGTAAAGATGCCCAGATATCGCCCTGCCCTTGCGCCCTCCGTCTTCATGTAGAGCTTGAAGGAAATGAGGCTAGCCAGCGAGGCCACCAGCGTACCCAGGCCGCCCAGGTCCACGCCGCGCATCAGCGCCGCCGCATCCTCCGTAAAGCCGGAGAGCATCAGCGCCGCAGGCACGTTGCTGATGACCTGCGAAGCCAGAATACCCACCTCCAGCTCCCGTTCCGCAATCACGCCGCCGAGCAGCGTGCGGACGGCCTCCAGACGACCCAGATTGCCCACGAAGATGAAGAAGCACACGAACGTCAGCAGCAGCGCATAGTCAATCTGCTCAAGCAGCGTGCGCTCCGTCAGCAGCGTGCTCACCATCACCGCCGCAAAGCTCGCCCACTTGGGGATCACGCCCAGCACGCTCATCAGGCACAGCGCAAACTGTATGCCGTGCAGCACGAGCATGGAAGTACGCAGCGTCCCCTCCGCCGCGCCCGCGCTTGCCGCGCCCAGCGGCTTCGGGCGCACCAGCAGGCAGGCGAGCATCAACAGCGCAAGGCTTGCAGCCGTCAGCGGGCCAACGGCGCGCAGAAAGCCACCCAGCGGCATGCCGTAGTGCGCATAGAGATACAGGTTCTGCGGGTTGCCAATCGGCGTCGCCATGCTGCCCAGGTTCGCCGCGATGGTTTCCAGCGTCACCGTCAGCATCAGCTGCCCCGGCTGTGCAGCCAGCAGTACACACGTCAGCGGCACAAAGGTAATGAGCGCCACATCGTTGGTCACCAGCATCGCCGAAAAGAAGCAGGCCAGCGACAGCAGCACACACAGCATGCGCGTGTTGCCCGCACGGCGAACAAGCGCACGGCAGAGGCGATCCATCATGCCGCAGCGCTTGAGGCCCGCTACCACGGTCATCAGCGCACACAGCAGCATCAGCACGTCCACATCCACATAGCCTGCATAGCTCGCGTCCGGGGGAACCAGCAGCATCGACGCCAGTGCCGCCACGCAGGCGATGAGCAGCACCTTTTCGCCCCAAAGGTATCCAAGCAACTTCTTCATCACTGTTTTCTTCCATCCTTCTTCCGTTCTTCTTCTGTTCTTCTTCCATTCTGAATTCGGTGCTCTCCCCGTCGGTTCCGGAGTTCCTTCAATCCGCTGTGCAGTATACACCCAAACCGCGCTTTGCACAAGGGCGTTATTCTGTTGCTTTCGTGCACACTAGAAAACGAAGCTTACATACAAGTCAATTGCATAATTCCCGCATTCGGACGCTTCAGTCTCGGCATTTCGGCAATTTAAAGCATTATTATTTCAATTTTGTTTGAAACAGGGCTTGTAATTCTCCGGAAGATTCTGTATAATGCACCTATCACTCTCATTTAAGGAGGCAACCTTATATGAAAAAGACCCTCGCAGCCGCATTGGCCCTTGTCATGACCCTGTTTGGCGCTTCCGCCCTGGCGGACACCGTGAAGATCGGCGTGTTCGAGCCGGCGTCCGGCGACAACGGCGCCGGCGGCAAGCAGGAGGTCATCGGCATCGAGTATGCCAATTCTGTCGTTCCCACCGTCGAAGTCGGCGGCAAGACCTATGACGTCGAGCTGGTCATCGTCGATAACCAGTCCGCGACCGACAAGGCCGTCTCCGCTGCCCAGGAGCTGGTTGACGCCGGCGTCTCCATCGTGCTGGGCTCCTACGGCTCCGGCGTGTCCATGGCGGGCGGCGAGGTCTTCGCCGACGCCGAGGTTCCGGCCATCGGCTGCTCCTGCACCAACCCGGGCGTGACCTCTCTGTGCGACTACTACTGGCGCGTCTGCTTCCTGGATCCGTTCCAGGGCACCGTCATGGCGAACTTCGCCAAGGATGAGTTCGGCGCGAAGACCGCGTACGTCCTCAGCCAGCTGGGTGACGACTACACCACCGGCCTGGCCACCTACTTCGCCAAGGCGTTTGAGGAGATGGGCGGCACCGTCATCAACGAGCAGTTCACCGAAGGCACCTCCGACTACACCGCTTACCTGACCAACGCGGTCAACGGCGGCGCGGACGTCATCTTCTGCCCGACCAGCACCACCGTCGCTTCCCTGCTGATCAATCAGGCCGCTTCCATGAACATCGCGCTGCCGCTGCTGGCCGGCGATACCTGGGAGTCCTCCGTCATCCTGGACGCCGCCAAGGGCACCAGCCTGACCATCTGCATGTCCACCTTCTTTGACGAGAACGACGAGTCCTCCACCGAGGCTGCCGAGTTCGTCAAGGGCTTCAAGGCCTGGCTGAACGCCAACGCCGACAAGAAGACCAACAACGGCGGAAACGACATCGTCGCTGCAGTCTCCGCGCTGGGCTATGACGCGTACATGGTCGCCATCGAGGCCATCAAGGCTGCCGACTCCATCGAGGGCGCGGCCATCGCCGAGGCGCTCCCGACCGTCGTCACCACCGGCGTGACCGGCTCCATCTCCTTTGATGAGATCGGCGACGCCAACAAGGACATGGCCTACATCAAGAAGGCCAACACCGAGACCGTCGCGTTCGACTTCGTGAAGACCCAGACCGTTGCGGAACTCGCGGAATAATCACAGACCCGTTCAGCACTTGATTGTGAATCCTGCCGAACCCGCGCGCTCACGCGGGTTCGGCGTCTTCGTCTCAGGAGAAAGCGAGCAAAAGCCCGTCCGCAGCACAGCGTCGTGCGCAGACGGCCTCTGCGCCGTTTTCCCTTCATTCGGGGGAACCATCCCGCACAACACGGAGGTTTTCAAGCATGTTTGACAAAATCCTGCCCTACCTGCTCTCGGGCATCTCGGTAGGCGGTCAGTATGCGCTCATTGCCGTCGGCTATACGATGGTCTACGGCATCCTGCGCCTGATCAACTTTGCCCACGGCGATATCTTCACCGCAGCAGGCTTCTTCATGGTGTATCTGTGCACGGCGCTGCCCGTGCAGATCTCCATCCCGCTGGTCATCATCCTCACCGTGCTGCTGGGCTTCACGGTGGAGCGCATCGCCTACAAGCCGCTGCGCAGCGCGCCGCGCATGTCCGTCATGATCTCCGCCATCGGCGTGAGCTATCTGCTGCAGAACCTGATGTGGTATGTGACGGGCGGCCTGGCCAAGCAGTACCCCACCATCCCGTGGATCTCCAACTCCATCACCATCGGCACGGCGACGACCAAGGTCGTCACCCTGATCACCCCGCTGCTGACCATCCTGCTGGTCATCGCGCTGGTCACCATCATCCAGAAGACGAAGATCGGCATGGCCATGCGCGCCGTCTCGAAGGACTTTGAAACCGCGCAGCTCATGGGTATCAAGATCGACTCCGTCATCTCCACCACGTTCATCATCGGCTCGCTGCTGGCGGCTGTCGGCTCCGTGCTCTACTTCTCCAACTACACCTCCGTCACCCCCACCGTCGGCGCGATGCCGGGCCTCAAGGCCTTCGTCGCGGCGGTGTTCGGCGGCATCGGCTCCATCCCGGGCGCGGTCATCGGCGCGTTCATCATCGGCATCTGCGAGAACATCATCAAGGCGCTGGGCTACACCACGTTCTCCGACGCCTTCACCTTCGCGCTGCTGATCGTCATCCTGCTGTTCAAGCCCACCGGCCTGTTCGGCGAAAAGACTTCTGAGAAGGTTTGAGGTGAGCAGTATGAAGAAATCCACGAAAAACCTCATCAACATCGCGCTGCTCGCCCTGATGTTCGTCGTGCTGTATCTGCTGGAGCAGCAGTTCGGACGCCGCTCCATGCTCATCACCGTGCTCAAGAAGGGCGCCATCTACGCGCTCATCGCCGTATCCATGAACCTGCTCAACGGCTTCACGGGCCTGTTCTCCCTGGGCCAGGCGGGCTTCATGCTTGTGGGCGCGTACACCTACGCCGTGCTCACCATCCCCATGGCCAAGCGCGCGGCGGTCTATCAGTACTATGACGGCGGCATCATCGGCTTCACCGTGCCGGCCATCGTGGGCATCCTCGCCGCGGGCGCGCTGGCCGCGCTCATCGCCGCGCTGATCGGCCTGCCGGTGCTCAGGCTCAAGAGCGACTACCTCGCCATCGCGACGCTGGGCTTCGCGGAGATCATCCGCGCGATCATCCAGTGGGACACCCTCGGCCCGATCACCAACGGCTCCAACCTGCTCAAGACCTACCCGACGTTCAAGTCGGTCATCCCGGTCTTCGCGGCGGCCACGATCTGCATCGGCATCATCGTTCTTCTGATCAATTCCACCTATGGCCGCGCGTTCAAGGCGATCCGTGACGACGAAATCGCCGCCGAGGCCATGGGCATCAACCTCTTCCACCACAAGCAGATGGCGTTCGTCATCTCCTCCTTCTTCGCGGGCATCGGCGGCGCGCTGCTGGCCATGTATCAGGGCAGCCTGCAGGCCAACGCGTTCAAGTCCTCCATGACCTACGAGATCCTGCTCATCGTCGTCATCGGCGGCATGGGCTCCATCAGCGGCAGCGTTCTGGCGAGCTTCCTGTTCATCGCCGCCAGCGAGTGGTGGCTGCGCTTCCTAGACACGGAGATGGCTCTCTTCGGCGGAACCTTCAAGGTACCGCTGCTGCGCTCCGGCTTCCGCATGGTCGTCTTCTCCATCGTCATCATGGTGATCGTGCTGTTCTTCCGCCGGGGCATCATGGGCGAGAACGAGCTCTGGGATCTGGTTGAGAAACGGACCAAGAAAGCGAAGGGAGGCGCCAAGCGATGAGCCAGAACGTCCTGCATGTGGAGAATGTGACGATGCAGTTTGGCGGCGTCGTCGCGGTGAACAACCTCTCCATGGATATCAACGAGGGCGAGATCGTCGCCCTGATCGGCCCCAACGGCGCGGGCAAGACCACGGCCTTCAACTGCATCACCGGCGTCTATGAGCCGACCAACGGCCGCGTGGACTTCATGGGCAAGACCATCGTGGAAAACTTCCCCTCCGGCAAGATGAAGCGCGCCTACGCGGGCGAGAACGACGGCAAATATACCCGGAAGATCGTGCGCACGCCGGATAAGATCACCGCCCTGGGCATCGCCCGCACGTTCCAGAACATCCGCCTGTTCAAGAGCCAGACGGTGTTTGACAACGTGCTCATCGCCATGCACATGCGCCGCAGCAGCAACGTCTTCACCGCCACCTTCCGCCTGAACCTCAAGGAGGAGCACGCCATGCGCGAGGAGGCCATGGAGCTGCTCCGGATCGTGGGCCTGGACGGCGTGGCGAACGAGCTGGCCACCTCTCTCCCCTACGGCCAGCAGCGCCGTCTGGAGATCGTGCGCGCGCTGGCAACGCACCCCAAGCTCCTGCTGCTGGATGAGCCGGCCGCCGGCATGAACCCGCAGGAGACCGAGGAGCTGGGCCATTTCATCAAGGAGATCAAGGACAAATTCGGCCTGACGGTCTTCATGATCGAGCACCACATGAAGCTGGTCATGGGCATCTCCGACCGCATCTATGTCATCGACTTCGGCAAGCAGATCGCGGAGGGCACGCCCAAGGAAGTGCGCGACAATCCCGCCGTCATCGCGGCGTATCTGGGGGTGGATGAAGAATGATTATGCTCAAGGTCACGGACCTGAAAGTCAATTACGGCGGCATCGAGGCGCTCAAGGGCATCAGCTTCGATGTGCGCCAGGGTCAGATCGTCACCCTGATCGGCGCAAACGGCGCGGGCAAATCGACGACGCTGCGCGCGATCTCCGGTCTGGTGAAGCCCAGCGACGGCAGCATCAACTTCATGGGCCGGGACATCACCTCCCTGAACTCCCAGAAGATCGTCGCCGAGGGCATCGCGCTCGTGCCGGAAGGCCGCCGCGTGTTCGCCAACCTGACCGTCAAGGAAAACCTCAAGATCGGCGCCTATCTGCGCAAGGACAAGGACGAGATTGAGGAGGGCATCAAGGACATCTACCGCCGCTTCCCCCGTCTGCGCGAGCGCGAGTGGCAGCTGGCCGGCACGCTCTCCGGCGGCGAGCAGCAGATGCTGGCCGTCGGCCGCGCGATGATGGCCAAGCCGAAGCTGCTGATGATGGATGAGCCGTCCCTGGGGCTGGCTCCTCTGGTCGTCAAGGACATCTTCTCCATCATCCGCGAGCTCAAGAGCGAGGGCATCACCATCCTGCTCATCGAGCAGAACGCCAATGCCGCGCTGCGCTGCGCGGACTATGGCTTCGTGATGGAGACCGGCAGCATCACCCTGACCGGCTCCGGTCAGGACCTGCTGACCAACGAGGATGTCAAGGCTGCGTATCTGGGATCGAACTGATTTCAATCCCCCTGCATCGGTTTGCAGGGGGATTTCTGTATGCAGCAAAGCGGTCATTGGCAGGCGGATCGTCCCTCCCTTCCTCCACAGAACAGAAAAACAGCAGCGGAGCATCTGCCATGATACGCCGCTGCTGTTTTCTTATGCAGTTCAGGAAATCCCTCTGCGCTTTCGGATCGCGCGCATCAGCATGCCCAGTGCAAATCCGATCGCGGCGGGCACCGCCCAGCCCAGATTCAGGCGGAACCAGGGGAGCATCCTGTCTGCCAGGCGGATCAGCCCCTCCAGATGCAGGCCGCTCTGCACGCCTGCAGGCAGCGTCTTGATCAAATCAAACAGGGCGGAAAGACCGGTGAAGGCTGTGACGCACCGATATACGGTTCCGTCATGGGCAAACAGCCTGCCAAACAGCGCCAGCAGGATCAGCGTGATGGCCAGCGGATACAGGAACATCAGCACCGGCAGCGAGTACTCGATGATTCTGGACAGCCCGAAGTTCGAGATGCCGAAGGAAAAGGCCGTGAAGAGAATAGCCCAGGCTCTGTAGGACAGCCCCTTGGGGAACATTCTGGAAAAGGCGTCCGCGCAGCTGGTCACCAGGCCGATGGAGGTCTTCAGGCAGGCGCAGGTTACGGTAATCGCCAGCACAACGCTTCCTGCCGTGCCGAGATAGTGGCCGGAGATCTGCGCCAGGGCGATGCCGCCGTTGGGCGATGCGTCAAACAGACCCCTGGACTGTGCGCCCATCAGAATGGTGGCGACATAAATGACGGCCATCAGCAGGCCGGTCAGGATGCCGGAATGCAAAACGTCCACGGCGACGGCGGCGTCATCCGTCACGCCCATGTCCCGAATGATATCGATGACGACAATGCCGAAGGCAAGGCCGGCGATGGCGTCCATGGTGCCGTAGCCTTCAATGAACGCGGAGAACAGAGCGCCGCTGCGGTATGCGCCGTCCGGCTCCACGGAGGATATGGAGGCGCCGGGACGGCACAGGGCCGTGATCACCAGAATCGCAAAGAAGGCAAGAAACAGCGGATTGATGATTTTTCCGATCCAGACCGTGATCTTGGCCGGACGAAGGGAGAAGAACAGAACCAGCGCAAAGAACACCAGCGAGAAAGCCAGAAGCGCCGGCGCTTCCGGGAATCTCCCTCCCACCAACGGCTGAATGCCCGTCGTAAAGGAGGTCGTGGCGCATCGGGGAATGGCAAAGAACGGCCCGATGGTCAGATACAGCACGCAGGTAAACGCATACCCGTAGCCCGCGCCGACCTTGCTGGCCAGCGCCTGCAAGCCGTCGGAATGCGTATTGCCGATGGCCGCGACGCCCAGAATCGGAATGCCGACCGCCGTGATGATGAATCCGATCATGGCCGGAACCGCATTGCTGCCGGCCAGCTGACCCAGATGAACCGGGAAAATCAGGTTTCCCGCGCCAAAGAACATGCCGAACAGCGTTGCCGCCACCAGCATTCTTTGCTTGATGCTCAGTCTTTTCTGCATGGTGTGTTCCTCCTTGCTTCTTCCCCATCATCTTACCACGGGGATTGCAATCTGAGAAACGCCTGTTTATAATAAGGGTATGACAAAATGTAATAGGGACAGGAGTGAACCGGACGGCATGGACAGCAGAAAATTCGAAATCCTGATGGCGGCGGCGGAAATGGGCAGCCTCTCCAAGGCCTCCGAGCGCGTGGGCTATACCCAGTCAGGCCTGACACACATGATGGACGCCCTGGAGCGGGAAATCGGCTTTCCTCTGCTGCAGCGCAATCACAGCGGCATACAGCTCACGCAGCAGGGCGCGCAGCTGATGCCGGCCATCCGAGAGTTCTTGCAGGCAAGCGCCAATCTTGAAAACCAGATTCGGACAATCGCCGAAAAAAAGAGCGAGGTCATCCGCATCGCCGCATACGCAAGCATTGCCATGCACTGGATGCCGGAGATCCTCTATCGTTTCCGGCGCATGTGCCCGGAGGTGAATGTGGATCTGCGCATGGTGGATCATGCGCTGGAGCCCTTTGAGCTTCTGGAAAGCGGGCAGAGCGACGTGATCTTTGCCAGCAGGCAGAACTACAGCAGCTGCGATTGGGTACCCCTGTACAACGAGCGCATGTACGCCATCCTCCCCAAGGACTATCCCCTGATGAACCGCAGCGTGTTCCCGCTGGAGGAGTTCTCCGGGCAGGAGTTTCTCATGCCCTACGGCCGGTTCGACATCGACGTGGCAGCTGCGCTCAAGCCCGTGGGCGTGAAGCTTGACGCCAAGTTCTCCCGGGTGGACGATGAAACGGTCATCCGAATGGTCGGCTGCGGGCTGGGCGTGTCCATGATGACGGAGCTGATGATCCGGGGCAGGACGGACGACGTGCTGTGTATCCCCGTCGATCCGCCGGCCATGCGCGAGCTCGGCATGGGCACGCACGTCCGCAGGAGCATGTCCGACAGCATCAGGAAGCTGAAGGAGTGCGTACTTGACTATCTGCAAAAGCCGCAGGGCTGAGCATCCTCTCCGTCAGGGCACAAGCCGCTTTGCCATCGCTCGGGCCACCCGCGGCGCAACCACCCGCTCAAAGGTATCGTTGCCAAAGTGGTGGGCCCGAACGCGAGCAGTGATGCCCGTGCCGTTCACCTCGTTAGCGTCCGTATCGCGCGGGATCGCCACATAGGTCTCCGGGCTCCAGCGGCGGTAGTTCTCCCAGATCGCGCGGCATCCTTCAAGACCACACCAGTATGCCACCGTCTCATGGTTGTACCAGACCGACCGGTTCCAATCGCCCTTGTACATGCGGCCCGGATAGCGCTCCCCAAAGAAGCGGAAAAACGCCTCTGTTACGGGAGATTCGTCATAGCCGGCGGCGTTGGACTGTCCGGCGACGCACAGGATCATGTACTTTTCCTTCATGTCATCACCGCCATGCATTCGATTTACCTAGAGTATACCATGATTTTCTCCGTTCGCAAATGCAAAACGCAGCCATTTTCAGGCTGCGTTTGATGTTGACGGAAAGGATCATCCGGCCGCGTTGAGCTTTCGGGCGCTGGTACGGCCTTCCGGACGGATTTCGCCCACAGCCATCAGAGAGCGCTTGGTCAGCGCCGGGCCAATCAGCTCGTACACCAGCACCGAGAACAGCACGACGTTGCGCGCGAGCGCGCCGTCCGCCAGCGTCGCCGCCGTCATCGCCATGCCCAGCGCCACGCCGGCCTGCGGCAGCAGCGTGATGCCCAGATGATTGACGATGGGCTTGGGCTGATGGGTGACGCCGCAGCTGAACGCCGCGCCGTAATACTTGCCCAGAGAGCGCGCGATGATGTACACCACGCCGACGATAAGCGTCACCGGCTGCGCCAGGACGTTGAGATCCAGCTCCGCGCCGGAGAGCACGAAGAAGAGCACGTTGAGCGGCATCGTCCAGTTTTCCACGCGCTCCATCAGCTCCTCAGACGTCGGACAGACGTTGCAGAAGATGGTGCCGGTCATCATGCACACCAGCAGCAGGGAGAAGCCGCAGTGCACCGGGCCGATCTCAAACTCCAGCATGGACAATCCGACCGTCAGCATGACGAACGCGATGGAGATGGTCATACGCTTGCTTCGGGAGTGGAAGAATTTCTCCACGCGATGGAGCAGCCAGCCCATCACCGCGCCCAGCACGAGCGACAGCACGATCTCCACGATCGGCTCCACGACGACGGCCAGGATGCTCACCGCGCCGCTGGCCAGCGCATTGGCGATGCCGAAGGATACGGAGAACAGCAGCAGGCCCACCGCGTCGTCGATGGCGACGACCAGCATCAGCAGGCGGGTCATCGGGCCGTCCGCCTTGTACTGGCGCACAACCATCATCGTGGCCGCCGGGGCCGTCGCCGACGCGATGGCGCCCAGGGTGATCGCGCACGGGATGGAGATCATCGTCGGGAAGCACAGGTGCAGCGCAATCAGGGCGATATCCACCACGATGGTTGCAATCACCGCCTGCATGATGCCGATGATGATCGCGCTCTTGCCCATGGTCTTGAGCTGCTTGAGGCGGAACTCATTGCCCATCGAGAACGCGATGAAGCCCAGCGCCGTCTGGCTGACAACCTTCATCGTCTCCACCTGATGAAGGGAGTTGAAGCCCAGGCCCTGAATGTTCAGCGCGCCCATGCAGAACGGGCCCAGCAGCAGGCCCGCAACCAGATACGCGGTGACCGCCGGCAGATGAATCAGCTTGGTCAGTCGGGAGAGCATGAGTCCGCCCACCATGGCGACGGCCAAACCGATCAGATAAATTTCCATAGGTTGTACGCCTTCTTTTCTCAAAAAATGCAAAAATGAACGGAAAATGATCGACTGACCATTTTCCGTGCTGTATTCTATCACTGTTGCGCGGGAGTTGCAAGCAAAATATCTGTGATTGCGGGATTTTCTGTGTTTTCTTCAGGACGGTCGCCCGACGCCCCTGAGGCGATGGAGACGGGGCCGCCGCTTGCGTCCGCCATCGGCAGAAAATGGGCGAGGACAAAAAGAAAAGCCGACTCGCAATGAATCGGCTTCTGGCAGGGGCAGTAAGATTCTTTCTCCTCGCTCGACGCTCGTCGGTCAGGGCGGCTCTGAGGCCACACTGTGGCCTCAGACCATCAATAAAGCCCATGTTTTGCAAGTCAAAACATGGGCTTTTAGCAT